>CABSAH010000061.1 GCA_902475645.1 uncultured Christensenellaceae bacterium
GCGTTATAGGCAAGGGCGGCCGCGGCACGGCAAGCTATTTCGGCCTTGAAAAAGAGGTTGATATTACAATGGGAACCTTCTCAAAGTCCCTTGCAAGCCTTGGCGGATACATGGTGGCAAGCGCAAGCGTATGCGAATACGTGCGCCACAATTCCCGCCCGTTCATATTCAGCGCCTCCTTAACGCCCGCAAGCTGCGCAACCGCGCGCGCCGCGCTAAGGGTTATAAGCGAGCATCCTGAAACGGTTGAAAGGCTGGGCGATTTGGCCGAATATTACCGCGCCGGTCTTGCCGCGCGCGGCGTACCCACCGTTGAGGCCGAAAACACGCGCATACCCATAATACCCATATATACATACGATGCGGAGCGCACGCTGCTTATAAGCAAAAGGCTTTTTGAGGAAGGCGTGTATGTTAACCCCGTGCTGCCGCCGGCAACCGCGCCTTCGGAATGTCTGCTGCGCACAAGCCTTATGGCAACGCATACGGAAAGCGTGCTTGACGAGGCTATGGACATAATAGCAAGGGTGGTTCTTGATGAGTGATACGGGAAGAATAGTTGCAGTAACCGGCGCAAGCAGCGGCATCGGCCTTGCCGCCGCCCGCCTTTTCCGCGACAGGGGGGACAAGGTATATTGCCTAAGCAGGCATGACCCCAACGAGCAGGGCATAACGTTTATACGCGCGGACGTTACGGATGAAGCGAGCGTGAACGCCGCGTTTGAGGCGATAGGCAGGGCCGAAGGGCGTATAGACGTGCTTTTGAGCAACGCCGGAATGGGCGTATCGGGCGCGGCCGAATGCACCACAATGCAGGACGCCAAGCGCCAGCTTGACGTTAACTTCTTTGGGCTGCATGCATGCGTGCGCGCTGCCATGCCGCTTATGCGCGCCAACGGCGGCACAATATTGGCAACAAGCTCCGTTGCGGCGGTGTTTGCAATTCCGTTCCAGGCGTTCTATTCGGCAAGCAAGTTTGCCGTAAACGCGCTTATACTGGCGCTTGCCAATGAGCTTAAGCCGTTTAATATCCGCGTGGCGGCAATAATGCCGGGCGACGTTAAAACGGGCTTCACCGGCGCAAGGATAAAGGCTAAGGATGAGGCCAACTACGGGCAGAGCATTGAAAAGAGCGTTGCCGTTATGGAGCGCGACGAGCTTAACGGCATGGGGCCGGAGCTGATAGCGAAAAAATTCGTTGCGCTTTCGCTTAAAAAGCACCCCAAGGTGCTAAGCACCGTTGGGCTTCAATATAAATTCTTCTGCTTTTTGGGCAAGGTGCTTCCCATAAGGTTACAGAACTTTATAGTTGGCAAAATGTACATCAAATAAGGGCATAACGGCGGAGCCTTCTTCCGCCGCGCCGATATATTATATTTATAACACATTCATGTGCAATCATTCGGAGGTTGAAAATGGAGGAAGTTAAAAAGCCATGGTTCAGGTTCTATGGCTGCGTGCCGGAAACGCTTGATTATCCGGAGCACACAATGGCCGAGGCCGTTGAAAAGGTGGCGAAGGAATATCCGGACTACATCGCCTATGATTTCATGGGCAAAAAAACCACATACGCCCACGCGGTGAAGGACATAATTGCCGCGGCAAAGGCGCTTAAAGCCCTTGGCGTAAAGGAGGAGGACAGGGTAACGATATGTATGCCCAATGCTCCGCAGACGGTATCCATGTTCTATGCGGCAAATATGGTTGGCGCGATAGCAAACATGATACATCCGCTTTCAAGCGAAAACGAGATAGCGTTTTACCTTAACGATTCCAATTCAAAGGTTGCGATAACGCTTGACCAGTTTTACCCTAAATTTGAAGCCGTAAAGGAAAAAACCGGACTTAAAAAGCTTATAATAGCATCGGTCGCGGATGCGCTAAGCCCCGTTATGAAGCTTGGCTACAAGCTTACGGAGGGCAAAAAAATCGCCAAGGTTCCCGAAAAGGACTGGGTTATAAGCTATAAGCAGTTCATAAAGGACGGCGAGGGCATAACCGATTACCGCGTGCCGAGGAAGGCCCGCGCGGGCGCAGCAATACTTTACAGCGGCGGCACCACCGGCACCACAAAGGGCATACTGCTTTCAAACCTTAACTTCAATGCGCTGGGTATGCAGATAATTGCCACCAACCCAATGTTTAAGCCCGGGGACAAGATGCTGGCCATAATGCCCATGTTCCACGGCTTCGGCCTTGGCGTAAGCATACATTCAATGCTTGTAAGCGGCGGCCGCTGCATACTGGTGCCGCGCTTCACGCCCAAAACATATGCGGAGCTGCTTAAAAAGCACAAGCCCAATTTCATAGCCGGCGTACCCACGCTTTATGAGGCGCTGCTGAGGCTGGACGGCATAGACGACCTTGACCTTTCCTGCCTGAAGGGCATGTTCTCCGGCGGGGACAGCCTGAGCGTTGAGCTTAAAAAGCGCATAGACAGGTTCCTGAAGGAGCATAAGGCCACCATAGAGGTGCGCGAGGGCTACGGCACGACCGAGTGCGTTACCGCAAGCTGCCTGACGCCCTATAACATGAGCCGCGAAGGGAGCATAGGGGTGCCGTTCCCCGATACGTTCTATAAAATAGTCAAGGTGGGCACAACGGAGGAGCTGCCCTACGGCGAGGAGGGCGAAATATGCCTTGCCGGCCCCACGGTTATGCTTGAATACTGCAACCACCCCGAGGAAACGGCGGATACCATGCGCGTGCATGACGACGGGCGTACATATGTGCATACGGGCGACCTTGGCGTTATGGATGAGGATGGCTTCATATATTTCCGCCAAAGGATAAAGCGCATGATAGTCACCAGCGGCTACAATGTATATCCTTCAAGGATGGAAAACATATTCGATGCGCACGAGGCCGTGCATATGAGCTGCGTTATAGGCGTGCCCGACCCGTATAAGATACAGAAGATAAAGGCGTTTGTGGTGCTTAAGCCCGGCTTTGAGGCGGGGGACGCAATGAAGAAGCAGCTGCTTGAATACTGCTCCAAGCATGTTGCAAAATACGCCATGCCGTATGATATTGAGTTCCGCGAGGATTTGCCCAAAACATTGGTAGGCAAGGTTGCCTACCGCGTGCTGGAGCAGGAGGAACTGAGCAAGCTTGCCGCCGCCAAGGCCAGGGAAGCCATGCGGCGGGAGGAATATGAAGAAGAAGCCGTTGCCGCGGATACGGCGAACGTGACGGCATAACAAAAGCGCATACCCCCAAATGCATCGGGAGCGGCAAAACAGCCGTTCCCGTTTTTATGCGCTTATGAATATAAAATAAAACGGCGTACCGAGACAAAGGCTACAGCACGCCGCAATATATAGCAATTTTTATAAGCTTATTTCATGTCCTTCAGGCTCATCTGCTTTGCAAAGCTTATTTCAAGCATCCTCTTGGGCGTATGCTCAAACAGGTTGCTCACAGGCTCGCGGTCGTGAATGGCCTGCACAGCCTCCGCAAACAGGGGAGCGGCTGAAATTATGCGTATCTTGCTGCTGTCCGCAACGGCGGGGCAGTCCACCGTATCGGTGGAAACAAGCAGCTCTATCGGGCTTTCCTCTATGCGCTTAACGCCCTTTTCCTGAAGCACAACATGGGAAAGGAAGGCGTATATCTTGTTTGCGCCCTTGTCCTTAAGCCCGTGCGCAACGTCTATAAGCGTGCCGCCGGAAATGGTGAAATCGTCCACCACTATGCAGTCCTTGCCCTTAACATCGCCGATTATTTCAAGCACCTTGGCGTTTTCGTCGTGGCCCACGCGCATCTTGTCGCCTATTGCAACGGCGCAGCCCAATTCATCCGCCATGGCGCGCGCACGCTTTGCGCTGCCCGCATCGGGCGAAACGACAACTATATCGTCAATCCGCTCCGGCGTTACTATGCCCGCGTAGCGCGCATACGCCGCAAGCAGGGGCTGGGCGTAAAGATGGTCAACGGGCTTGGAGAAGAAGCCCTGCACCTGCGCCGCGTGAAGGTCCATTGTAAGCACGCGGTCGGCGCCCGCCTGTTCCAGCATGTCCGCGCAGACGCGGCCGCGAATGGATACGCGGGGCTCGTCCTTTTTATCGCCCTTGGCATAGCTGAAATACGGCATTATAACGGTTACGCTGTTGGCGCTGGCGCGCTTCAATGCGTCAATATAGAACACCAGCTCCATGAATTCGTTGTTGGGGTTAAGGCCGATGGTCTGAACCAGATAAACGTCCTTATCGCGCACGCTTTCGTTTATGCGCACGAATGTGTTGCCTTCGGAGAATACCAGCGTGGTATTGTCCCCAACGGGGCAGCCGAGATAGTCGCACATCTTTTTGACGAATTTGGTGCTGGCCCTGCCGCCGAAGATTCTTATCTGTTCGTTGCCTCCAAGCCCAAGCATTATGCTTTGACCCCCTTATGCAGAATACGCCTGTATTATAGCAAAAATCCTTCCCTTAAACAAGGCGGGGATTGTCTTTTTTGCAACCGAAAAAGTTTGCCATAAGCTTGTGTTATATCCTCTGCATAGCATATTTTGCCGCGGTGCAGCCCGATTATTGCCCGAATACGGCGCGTTTTGTCAATAAATGCAGGCGGCGCGGCGCATAACGCGCATTGTCAATATATAAACGTTTAATTCTTGTGCAGGATATGCCGCGCCGAGTTGCGGCGGTATAACGATTATATATTCATGCAAAAGGGCACTACGTTTGCAATATGCCCTGTTTTATTGGCGAAAGTGATGCAAACGGAGCATTTTTGATGCAATATGTAGCAAACGGAGCATACGGAAGGAGGACATTCGGCATGAAAAGGGCATTGTGCATTGCGTGCGCGGCCATGCTTGCGCTTGCGCCCGCGGTTGCTTGCGCGGAGGGCGGAGAAAAGGCCGCCGTGATAATTATGGATGCGGCGGGCTGTCCCGAGGAGGCTGCCGAGGAGCCGTGGCTAATGCAGCCATGCATGAATCCGGAGCATTATTATTTCAAGCCCATTGAAAACGGCGAGCCGGATACGCTTATAAGCCATGCGCTGAATACGCGCTTTATTGCGGACAGGGCGGCAATGCGCTGGAGGCCGTGGCTGAACCATTACGAAAAGCGGGACGGGGCGTATTGGCGCATTGAGCAGGGGAAGGGGAGCGGCTGCATATTTGCCGACGGCGCGGCACGGCAATGGGCTAAACGCGCGGCGGATGAGCTTACGGCCGCAGGCTACGGCAAAATAGCCCTTGTTACAATAGGCGCTACGGGCGACGAGCGGGCGGACACGCGGCTGCTGAACATGAATGACGCTGCCGAGCGGGATGAGCTTTACGGCGCAATGGAAGAAGCCCGCTGCCCCGCCGTGCGGGACAGGGCGGACGCAATAGCGCGGGCGGCAGTAAAATTGCAGGATGCCGAAGCGGGCGGGAACATGATAGTGCTTATAACGGCGGGGGAGAGCGACTCCGGCCCATATGAGCGGCGCGCCATGGAAGCCTGCATACGGCTTTGCGGGCGGGAGGAGGGGCGCTACATAAGCCCCTTTGTGCATATACGCGAAAAAACGCGCGCCCGTTTTGCCGTTATAAGCATTGGGCGCGCGCAGGATGCGCTTTCGGATATGCTGTATTGTTCGGGCGCACCCCGGCTGAGGGTGCAGCCTTAGCGGGCTATTCGCCGCAGCCCTCCTTGGGCGTTACGTAGCCTATGTTCATGGGTACCTCAAGCCAGCGCCATGTGCGGTATACTATAAGCGAAATTATGCCGCGCACGGTAAGATCGCCCGCCATGCCTATCCATGCCCCGGTAAGGCCAAGGGAGGTATAGCGCGTCATAATAAAGCATACGGGCAGCCTTACGAGCCACATTCCCAGCAGCCCGAACAGGAACAGCCACTTTGTTTTGCGCGCGCCGCGGAAGGAGCCGGCTATTGAGTTGGCAAGGGCGAAAAACGGCTGCGCAAGCGCCTCCACCCGAAGCGCCGCCGCGCCTATCGCCACAACCTCCGCACTGGGCGTGAACAGCGAAATTATGCTGCCGCCGAAGAAGAACAGCACAACGCCCAACGCGCTCATCATTATAACGCAGCCGATCAAGCAAATATTGGAAAAGCGCTTTGCCAAATCCTTGCGCCCCGCGCCGAGGCTTTGCGCAACAAGCGTTGTAGCCGCCGCGCTGAACCCAAAGCCCGGCATATAGGTTATTGATTCCGCCGTAACGCCAAGCGAGTGCGCCGCAAGCGACGCCGTGCCCAAGGACGTTACCATGGCGGTCATAAGTATCTGACCCAACGATATGCATACCCTGTCAAACGTTACGGGCGTGCCCACGCGCACCATGTCCGCCCAGATGACCTTATCGAAGCGGAACTTATCCCGTATGCTTATGTTGCAGGGGAATTTTTTAAGGAACATTGCGCGCAGGAGCATTGCGCCGGAAAATAAGGTTGCTGTTGCCGTTGCTATCGCCGCGCCCTCAACGCCCATTCCCGCGCCCCACATACGGAACGTTATGCCGAATACGCTTATATCGCGCGGGGCGTATATCAGCAGGAAGTTAAGAACCATGTTTATAAGGTTGGTGGTAACGTTGAATACAAGCGGCGTTGCCGTATCGCCCGTGCAGCGCAGTATGCTTGAGCATACCTGAACGGACGTGCTTGCAATATACGCAAGGCTTACTATTGAAATATAATTCGTGGCGTCCGCGCATATTTCGGGGTCGCCGCCCAGCCAATGCGGAAGCTGCGGCGCAACGGCAAGCATTATGCCCGTGAGCAGCGCGCCTATTATGAATATTGCAATAACGCTTTGGCGCACAACGCTTCGCGCCCTATCGTACAGCTTTGCGCCTATAAAATTGCCTATCGGCACGCTGAAGCCGATCGCCACGCCGCCTATTATGCCGTTCATAAGCCAGTTTGCGCTGCTGGTAAGCGCCACGGCAGCCGTGGCGTTGGGGCCTATTGCGCCAACCATTGCCGTATCCACATACTGAACCATCATTATAAGTATCTGCTCCAGCATTACAGGCCACGCCAGCTTCCATATTATCTTTCCCGGGCTGTGCGCCGAGCTTGTTATATCTATCTGCTGCTGCTTCATGGTAGCCTTTAGCCCTCCTTACGACACAAACCCATTGTGCCAAGATTAAGTATAACGCAGCCGTGCCGATTGTGTAAAGGGAGCTTTTAAGGTATAATTTATATGCACATATATGGAAAGGACGGTTCGGTATGGACCTTTTTTCGGCGCAGGCAAGCCGCCGCGCACCGCTTGCGGACAGGATGCGCCCGCGGACGCTTGATGAATTCATAGGGCAGGAGCATATTGTTGGCAAGGGGAGGCTTTTAAGGCGCGCCATTGAAACGGATACGCTTACAAGCAGCATATTCTTCGGCCCCCCGGGCTGCGGGAAAACAACGCTTGCAAGCGTTATAGCCGCGCATACGGGCGCAAAGATAGCAAAGCTTAACGCGGTTACGGCGGGCGTTAAGGAGGTGCGCGCCGTTATTGAGCGGGCGGAGAACGATTTGAAGCTATACGGCACGCCGACGTATCTGCTGCTTGACGAATGCCACCGCTGGTCCAAAACGCAGAGCGATTCCATTTTGCCCGCGCTTGAAAGCGGCATAGTGCGCTTCATAGGCTCCACGACCGAAAACCCCATGGTGTCCATGACGGGGGCCGTGGTGTCGCGGTGCAGGCTGTTTCAATTCTATCCGCTCACGGTAAGCGATGTTGAAAAGGCCATGCGCGCCGCCCTTGAGGATGCCGACCGCGGCCTTGGCGCTCTTAACATAAAAATAGACGACGATGCATTTGAACACATTGCCGCAACCGCAAACGGGGATGCAAGGAGCGCGCTCAACGCGCTGGAGCTTGCCGCGCTTACCACCGCGCCCGATGAGGGCGGCTGCATACATATAGATGCGGGCGTGGCGGCGGAATCGGTGCAGAAAAAGGTCGTGAACGTTGATGACGAGCAGTTTTACAATATGCTGTCCGCCTTCTGCAAAAGCCTTCGCGGAGGGGACAGCGACGCGGCGATAGCGTGGTTTGCGCGGCTTGTATATGCGGGGGTAGACCCGCGCATAATCTGCCGCAGGCTTATTGCCCACGCATCGGAGGATGTGGGCCTTGCCAACCCGCAGGCGATGACGCAGGCCGTTGCCGCGGCGCAGGCGCTGGAGCTTATAGGTATGCCTGAGGCGCGGCTTTCCATTACGCAGGCCATAATATTCATATGCGAAAGCCCCAAGTCCAACAGCGTTGTAATGGCCATGGACGCGGCGTTTGCGGACGCGGAGCGGATACCCGATATGCCCGTGCCTATGCATCTTAGGGACACGGCGTACAGGGGCGCGGATAAGCTGGGCAACGGCAAGGGCTATAAATATCCGCATAATTACCCGGGTCATGTTGTGCAGCAGGAATATATGCCGCCTTCGGTTAAGGGCAAGCGGTATTATATACCCGGGGAGCTGGGCAACGAGGCCAAAATACGCCAGAACCACATAAGGAACGGAAAAGCGGAAGAATAATTGCGCTTTTTGCCGCCGAATGATACAATATTATTTACTTGCGTTTAGAAAGGACAGGAATATGACCATGAATATCAAAAAGAGCGTTGCCGTAATGCTTTGCGCCGTGCTTGCGCTTGCCGTTATGTCCGGCTGCATGTCGGGTACGACCGTAAAGGAAAAGGACGCCGGCGAGGTTACAATATTCGTTGACGAAACGATAAAGGGCGCAATAACGGACGCTGCAAAGGCATACACAAAGCCCGTGCGCGAAAAGCCGGAGCGCGAAAAGGCGATAATACTCATAGTCAGCGACAATACCGAAAGCATAGTCAGCCGCATAGAGAAGGGCGAATATGCGGACGCTGTGTTCGTGCTCGGCGGCGAAACGCTCAATGCGCTTGACGCGGCGGCCGAGGGCAAGGATTTTATAGTGCATTCCTCCCGCACCGCGCTCAACAGCACGGACGGCGCACAGTACGCAATAGCCGTGCTTAACAACAGCGACCGTCAAAGCGTTGTGCAGGGCTTTATAGACTATCTTATGAGCGACGAGGCCGCCGATGTACTCGGCGAAAACGGGCTGGGGAAATAAACCGGACAATTATCCGTAAGCTGCTTTAAGCTCTCCGTCCTTTACTTTGTAAGAGCTATTTCCGAGCCGCACCCCTTTCGTCACGGCTAACGCTGTGCCACTTTCCCCGCACGCGGGGACAGCTTTTGGGCGGCGGTTGCAGATACCAAAAGGCTCCCTCACTGAGGTTCGGAGTTGAGCGCCGCCTGTGGCGGATGAAGCGAAACGGAGAACGGGCAGG
>CABSAH010000062.1 GCA_902475645.1 uncultured Christensenellaceae bacterium
CCGAGGGAGGTGGCTTTTGCGGAGCAAAAGACGGAGGGAGTCAAAATAAGCTTACAGCTCTTTGTCTGTTTCAACCCCTCAGTCGCCTAACGGCGACAGCTCCCCGTTCGGGGAGCCTTTTTGGGTTTGTGCAAGCACCGTTTCCCCAAAAGCCTCCCTGTCGAGGGAGGTGGATTTTGCGGAGCAAAAGACGGAGGGAGTCGAAAACGTAGGGGTTATAGCGCATCGCGGCTGTTTTATTATGCCGTCAAATATGGTAAAATAATCATATACACCGTGTGCGGAGGGGCAAAATGGACATAAACGAATATCAGGCGCTTGCGCTTACAACGCTAAACCGGGAATTGGACAAGGATTCCGTGCTTATAAACAGCGTAATGGGGCTTTGCGGCGAGGCGGGCGAAAGCATAGACATAGTTAAAAAGTGGTTCGCGCAGGGTCATGCGCTTGACCGCGCCGCGCTGAAGGAGGAATTGGGCGACATTGCGTGGTATCTTGCGGAGGCGGCCTATGCGCTGGACAGCGACCTTGAAAGCATATTCGCCGCAAACATAGAAAAGCTCCGCCGCCGCTATCCCGAGGGCTTCAGCACCGAACGCTCCCAACACCGCGGCGAATGACGCGATATTCAACATTTTGGCACGCAATGTTGAATGTTGTGCGGTCGAATGTTGAATGTTTTAGTGTGGGAAGTTGACTGTTAGGCGGGTATATGTTATATTATCGGTATAAAACTATGTTTCAGGGAGGATGAACGCATGGAAAAAAAGAAGCGCGATCCCGAAATGGTCAGGCAAAAAATAATAGATTCCATATACCTTAACGAAGGCCGCATAAATGCAAAGGACATAGCCGCATCCTGCGGCGTAAGCACGGCGGCCATATACGGTCGGCTTGACCGAATGGAGAAGGCGGGAATAATAGCGGCGCAGACGGAGGGCCGAAGCAAGGTTTATTCGTTTGTGGACACAATGGTGATAGACCGCGAATACAGGCTTGAAGCGCTGGACGAGGATACGGTTCTGCGCAGGGATATTTCGCCTATACTCCAAGGCGTATCGCAAACGGTAAGGAGCGTTTTCACATACGTTTTTACGGAAATGCTGAACAACGCCATAGACCATTCCGAAGGCGATGCCGCCGCAATACACGCATACCGCAACGCATCGGTAGTGGGCTGCTTCATAACCGACAACGGCGTTGGCATATTCACCAAAATACAGAAGGCCATGGGCCTTGATGAAAAGCGCTTTGCAATACTGGAGCTTGCCAAGGGCAAGTTTACTACCGACCCATCCAGCCACACGGGCGAGGGGGTTTTCTTTTCATCCAAGGTGGCGGACAGATTCTATATTTTTTCGGACGATTTGGCATTCGTGGGCGATAATTGCCGCGGCGAGGCGGAGCCTGTAATAATGGATAGGCTTTCCGATTTGCCCCACGGCACGCGGGTGTGCTTTGAGGTTGCGCTCAACAGAACCCTTACGTTTGCCGATATAGCCAACCGCTATTCCGAGGCGCCGGATGATTACGGCTTTTCAAAGACCATAGTGCCCGTGAAGCTGCTTGAATACAGGGAAGCGAACCCCATGTTCGTATCCCGCTCACAAGCAAAGCGCCTGCTTGCGCGGTTCGACAGATTTAAGAACATAGTGCTTGATTTTGCCGATATAGACGAAATAGGCCAAGGCTTTGCGGATGAGGTGTTCCGCGTTTTTGCATCGGCCCATCCCGACAGCAGCATAACCTACATAAACGCCGGCCTGCTTGTGGAGCGGATGATAAAGCACGTGCTTAACAGAACCTGACATACTGAAAAATACAAAAAAGGAGAACCCCCATGAAAAACGAAAGCGCGAAGAAACTGCTGGACTTTATGAGCAAAAGCCCGACGAGGTATCAGGTTGTGGCGAATTTTGAGGCCATGCTGAACGAAAGGGGCTACGAAAAGCTGTACGCGGAAGGCGCGTGGCGGCTTGAGCGCGGCGGCAAATACTATGTTTCGCCCAACGGCTCGTGCATAATGGCGTTCCGCATACCGTCCAAGCCCGTCGCGGGCTTTATGATATCCGCCGCACACAGCGATTCCCCCGCATTTAAGATAAAGGATAATCCCGAAAAGGCGGGCGCGCATTATGTGCAGCTTAATACGGAATGCTACGGCGGCGCGCTGATGTCCACATGGTTCGACCGCCCGCTTTCCGTTGCGGGGCGCGTGCTTGTGCGCGGGGAAAACGGCCGCATAGCAACGCGGCTTGTGAACATTGACCGCGACCTTTTTATAATACCCAACGTTGCCATACACATGAACCGCAACGCCAACAGCGGCTTTGAATTTAAGGCCAATGTGGACACGCTGCCCATGTTTTCCGATGAAAACGGCAAGGGCGAATTCATGCGCGTGGTTGCGGACAGCCTCGGCATAAGCGCAGAGGATATTCTTGGCCACGATTTGTATATTTACAACCGCATGGCGCCCGCGTTCATAGGCAGGAACGACGAATACATAGCATCCCCCAAGCTTGACGACGTGGAATGTGCGTTCGGCTGCATGGAGGGCTTTGTAAACGCCGCGGAGAGCGGCAGCATACCCGTGTGCTGCGTTTTCGACAATGAGGAAACCGGAAGCTCCACCAAGCAGGGCGCGGCTTCAAACATACTGCGCGACCTTCTTCGCCGCATTGCGCTGAACATAGGTAGGAGCGAGGAGGAGTACATCGCCATGACGGCGCAGAGCTTCATGGTATCCGCGGACAACGCCCACGCGCAGCATCCCAACCACCCCGAGCTTTCGGACGGCGACAACTGCCCGTACATGAACAAGGGCATAGTTATAAAATTCAACGCCAACCAGAAATACACCACCGACGGCGTATCCGCGGCGCTTTTCCGCAGCATATGCGCGGAGGCGGGCGCGCCCGTGCAGGTGTTCGCCAACCGTTCCGACATGGCGGGCGGCGGCACGCTTGGCAGCATAGCCAACACAAAGGTCGCCGTCAGCACGGTTGACATCGGCCTTCCCCAGCTTGCCATGCACTCCAGCTACGAAACCGCCGGCGCCG
Organism: uncultured Christensenellaceae bacterium; assembly: GCA_902475645.1. GTDB lineage: Bacteria > Bacillota > Clostridia > Christensenellales > CAG-138 > Phil1. The sequence continues at coordinate 3,063 of CABSAH010000062.1, forward strand.
AGGACATAGACAGCCTAATCAAGGCTATGACCGCCTTTTATTCCAAAACCCTCACCGTCGAGAACGGCGAATACGGGCTGTAAGCAAAGCCCTGTCAAAAAAATAAACAGAATGAAAAAAGCAGGGACGCACGGGCGTTCCTGTTTTTGTTAAACCTCTCCGTCTGCTCGTTGCACTCGCATCCACCTCCGAGACATTCCCCTTTCGTCACGGCTAACGCCGCGACACTTTCCCCGCACGCGGGGACAGCTTTTGAACGGTGTTTACACAAACCAAAAGGCTCCACCGCTTGCGGGGGAGCTGCTGAGCGTGAGCGAAGCTGAGGGGGAATAACTCGCGGGGACAGCTTTTGAACGGTGCTTGCACAAGCCAAAAAGGCTCCACCGCCTGCGGGGGAGCTGGCACGGCGCAAGCCGTGACTGAGGGGGAACAGTAAAAAGCACAACACCAAAAGGCTCCCTCACTGAGGGAGCTGGCAAACCGAAGGTTTGACTGAGGGAGTCCGTTTAACTGAGGGGTTGAAACATACAAATCGCTGTAAGCTTATTTCAACTCCCTCCGTCTTTTGCTTCGCAAAAGCCACCTCCCTCGGGGATGGAGGCGGGCGGGTGAGCAAACAAACAACAGCCCCGTTGCAACCCCTCCGTCAATTCGCTAACGCTCATTGCCACCTCCCCTTTCAGGGCAGGCTTTGTGTAAGAGTTTATAAGGCGCACCAAAAGGCTCCACCGCCTGCGGGGGAGCTGCTGAGCGTGAGCGAAGCTGAGGGGGAACGGTAAAAACCGCAATTCAAAAGGCTCCCTCTAAGAGGGAGCTGGCAAACCGAAGGTTTGACTGAGGGAGTTAACCCCACCAAAAAGGAGCGCCGTGCGCTCCTTTTCCATTGTCCTTTTATTTTGACTTTTCCTCAGCCCTTTACCGCGCCTGCGGCGACGCCCTTTATTATGTGCTTTTGGCAGGTGAGGTAGAATATTATTATTGGCACTATGCTCAGCAGTATCAGCGCCATTGTAACGCCGAGATCAACCGCGCCGTAGCTGCCCTTTTGATACTGTATCAATATGGGGATTGTCATGTACTTTGTGCGGTCAAGCACCAGATACGGCAGCAAATAGTCGTTCCATATCCACATTATTTCAAGCACGCCCACGCTTATCAGCGTTGGCTTCAGCATGGGCAGCACCACCAGGAAGAACGTGCGAAACGGGCCGCAGCCGTCTATCGCCGCCGCTTCCTCTATTTCAACCGGCAGCGATTTTACAAAGCCCGCAAACATGAATACCGCAAGCCCCGCGCCGAAGCCGAGATATATTATGGGTATTGTCCAGGGCGTATTAAGCCCTACCGATTCAAGCGAACGGCTCAAAAAGCTGTAATAGGGAATATGCACGCTGTCCGCGGTTTTAGCGAGGGTGAACATAACCATTTGGAACGGCACCACCATTGAAAAAACGCACAGCAGATATATTGCCCTGCAAAGGCGGCTGTTCACGCGGATTATGTACCACGCGGCCATGGATGTGCAAATTAGTATAAGCGCGGTTGAAAGCACGGTTATAACAAGGCTGTAGCCCACCGCCTTAAAGAAGGGATAGTTGCCGTAATTCATGCCCTTTATGTAATTATCAAGCCCAACGTAGGATTCCTCCGTTGGCAGGGCAAACGTTTCCGTGTTTATGTATGCGTTTGCCTTAAAGGAGTTGATAAGCACGGTTATTATGGGCAATATGTATATTATGCTTATAACGGCGAACAGTATGCTAAGCAGCGTTTTGCTCTTTTTGCTGTTTTTGAATAAGGAGCGGTTCATTACTGCTGCACCTCCTTTTTGCGCGTGGCGTTAAGCTGAATAAGCCCAAGCGCCGCAACCAGCAGGAAGAATATTACGGCCTTTGCCTGCCCCACGCCGCGGGAGTTGGCGTTTTGATAGAACGTATTGTATATGTTAAGCGCAAGCATTTCGGTTGTCTTTATAATATTGCCGTCGGCAAGGAACTTGAACGGCTGCCCGCCGTTAAGCGCCATGTTTTGGTCGAAAAGCTTAAAGCCGTTCGTCAGCGAAAGGAAGGTGCATATTGTTATGGAGGGCATTACGCAGGGTATCGTAACGTGAAAAAGCGTCTGCCAGCCGCTTGCGCCGTCTATTTTAGCGGCCTCTATCAGCTCCTCCGGCACGCTTTGCAAGCCCGCAATGTATATTATCATCATGTAGCCTATCTGCTGCCAGCACATGAGTATTATAAGCCCCCAGAAGCCAAGCGATGAATTGAGCAATATGCTTGTTCCGTAGCGGCTTAATATGCCGTCGAATATCATTGACCATATGTAGCCCAGCACTATGCCGCCGATAAGGTTTGGCATAAAGAAAACCGTGCGGAATATATTGGAACCCTTTATGCCGCGTGTTAGCGCATACGCAACGGCGAACGCCAGCACGTTTATCAGTATTAGCGAAACTATTGCAAACAGCGCCGTAAACCAGAACGAATGCATAAAGGAGGCGTCGCTCAGTGCCTTTATGTAATTGTCAAAGCCTACGAATTTGGCGTTGCTTGTGGTTTTGAAATTGCAGAACGAAAGATATACGCCCTTTATGAAGGGATAGACGAAGCCTATCGCAAACGCGGCAACGGTCGGCAGCAAAAACAGCGGGAACCATTTGCGTATCGTGCCGCTTAGCATATTGCCGTTAACGGCCAGGCTATGCCGCTTTTTCGGCCTTTTGTGTTCCATATTGACCTCCTTTATATCATAAAAATCAAGGCGGTGTCCTTTTTTTGATTATACAGGATATTGTTGGGTTTTTCCAGTCCTCAGCCGAAGAATGCTTTTTCCTTCGGTTCAGGACCGGGCGGGCAAATGCCCGCCCGTAAAGAGTCGATATGGATTTGAATTACTGATTCTGATACTGTACGGCCCAGCCGTTTACAAATGCGTTAACAACGTCGTCCCATGCGCCCGCACCGGCGGAATACTGGGTAAGCGCGGCAACGATGCCCTCGCGCCAGGTATCCACGTTGGGGGTGTAGGTGAAGTCCCAGGTCACGGTGTAGTTTCCGGCGGCGGCATAATCCTTAGCGGCCTTGCAGAAAACGTTCTCCGGCTCGGCAGCGCTCTTGAACGGGCAGGGGCCGAACTCGTCAGCCATCATTTTGGTGCCGCTCTCGCTGGTTACCACCCAGTACATGAAGTCCAAGGTAGCCTTAATGTCGTCCTCGTTGGCCTTGCTGTTGACCGCCCAGCAATTCTCGGTGCCGGAGCAGAGTCCGGCCTTCTCCTCGCCCTCTACGCCGCAGTAGATGGGTATCATGGTCAAATCGTCCTTGTTCATGCCAAGGTTGTTTACCAGCGCGCTGTATTCCCAGGAGCCGTTCTGGAAGAACACGGCCTTGCCCTGCGCAAATTCAGCCTCGGAATCGCCCGCGGTCTTGCTGGGCAGCTCGCTGGGGGTGCAGGTGCTGTTATTGATGTAAAGATCCCAAATGCTCTTGAAATTATCAAGATACTTTCCGGTAACGGTGGCGGGCTGAGCGGTCACGTTATCGTCGCGGAACTCATAGAACAGGGGCATATTGATAAGATGTCCGCTGAAGCGCCAGGAGGAGGAGCCGTCAAGACCTGCGCTGGAGAACGCGGCAAAGCCAAGCTCGTCCTTGCGGGCGGTGATATCCTCGGCAACGGCCTTCAGGGTTTCAAAGTCGGTGATTTCGCTGAGCTGATGTCCGGCCTTTTCAAGCAGGGCCTTATTGACTATCAGACCATAGGATTCGTAGCAATAGCCGATGCAGAAAACCTCGCCGTTTTCACCGAACAGGTTGAAATCGTCGGTGGTCATTTCCTTGTAAACATCGGTGTCCTTCAAATCAAGGCAATACTCGCCCCAGGTGGCAAGGCTTGCTTCGTTGCCGCACTGGAACAGGGTAGGCATGCTGCTCTTGTCCATTTCGGCGGTCAGGGTTTCCTCATATGTGCCGCTGGCGGCGGTAACAACCTTTACGGGTACGCCGGTAAGCTCGGTATATTCCTTTGCCAAGGCCTGCCATGCTTCGTCAGCCTCGGGCTTGAAGTTAAGGTAATATACGGAACCCTTCGCCTCGGCGGGTTCGTTGGAGTCCACGGGAGCCGCGGTCGGCTCGGCGGGCGTATTGCTCGCGTCGGGAGCCATGGTAGGATCAACGTCGTTATTGCCGTTTGCCTGGCAACCCACCACGGAAAGCACCATGGTCAGCATCAATACGATAGCCAGAACCTTTTTCATTGTAGTTTCCTCCTAAAATGATTTTTTAATCTTATTTATGCTAAAGCGCTGTTTGCGCCTTATGCCGTTTTTATACTTAAGCAATTTATGCGGCGGGAAAGCGGGCGTATACCCACAAGCGAACCCCTTATGCGCTCCCGTCAGCGGATGCTTATAACGCTTGCGCCCTCAATAAGCTCCGTTTCAAGCTGAATGTGCTTGGGCGCGCCGCCGTTTATGCTTTCAAGCAGCAATTCAACGCTCCTGTCCGCCAATTCCTGCTGCGGCTGACGCATTGTGGCAAGCGCGGGGTGATAATATTGCGCAAGCTCTATCCCGTCGTAGCCTATTACGGAAACATCCTCCGGAACCCTTTTGCCGGCGTCCGTAAGCGCCCTTGCCGCGCCTATGGCCATGGTATCGGACATTGCGAATATGGCGGTATAGTCAGGCCCCGTGTAGCGCTTAATCCTTTCATACGCGCCGGAAAAGGAGAACGTTGAAACCAAGAACCGCTCCTCATCAAGCGTTTTGCCATGCTCCTTAAAGCTATCCAGCACGCCCAAATACCTTTGGTGCGCCATGTTCCATCCCTCGGTTTCGCCGCCGAGTATTACCATGCTTTCATGCCCGCACGCGAAAAGATAATCAACCGCCTTCTTTGCGCCCTGCCTATCGTCCACGCTCACGCTGGATACGTTGTCCGCCCTGCTTTCCGCCGCATTGACCGTTGAATAAACGCAAGGTATCGGCAGGCGGCTTAGCATTGCGCCGTTGTCCTTATGGCATCCGCCCATGAATATTATCCCGCGTACCTTGCGCTCCGCATGCACGCGCAGCGCGGCGGCGGCCTCGTCGTCGTTTTCGTCAATATAATGCGGCAAAAACCTAAGCCCAGTGGCCTCTATCCGCTTTTGCAGCAGCTCCAGTATGCCGGAGAAGAAAAGATTGTTCCGCCCGCGCACAATAACCGCCACGCAGTCCGTGGAAAGCTGCTTTAGGTGCTTTGCGTTGCTGTTCGGCTCGTATCCGTAGCGTTCTATCACTTCCGTCACGCGCACGCGGGTATCCTCGTTCACATCGGGGCGATTGTTCAGCACGCGCGATACCGTGCTTACGCCCACGCCCGACAGCCGGGCAATCTCCTTTATAGTCATGCGCGCATCCATTTACCCTAACCCACTCTCACTAAGCCGTTCATCAACATTCGGAAACGCGTCCGGCAACGTTTCCGGTATCGTTTCCGGACTTAATTTTAGCAGTGTCCCTACGCATTGTCAATATATAATCGTGTCATTTCTCAAAACTTTCACAAGGGGTGAAACCGGGGCTTTGCTTGGTATTGTCGACCCCTCAGTCGCCATGCGGCGACAGCTCCCCGTCCGGGGAGCCTTTTGGACTCCCTCAGTCAAACCTTCGGTTTGCCAGCTCCCTCTTAGAGGGAGCCTTTTGGTACAGTATAAACTCAAAACAAAAAGCCTCCATCCCCAAGGGAGGTGGCTTTTGCGAAGCAAAAGACGGAGGGAGTCAAAAGGGGTGCGGCTCAATCCCGCCACACGCCGTTTTCATCGTTTAACAAACTCTTACATTAAGCCTCCCCTGACGGGGAGGTGGATGCGAGTGTAACGAGCAGACGGAGGGAGTTAAAATAAGCTGTCCCCGCGTGCGGGGAAAGTGGCTGCGAATGAAATGAGCAGACGAAAGGGGAATATCTCGGAGGTAGATTGCGATTTTTTCCGTTCCCCCTCAGTCACGGCTTGCGCCGTGCCAGCTCCCCCGCAAGCGGTGGAG
>CABSAH010000063.1 GCA_902475645.1 uncultured Christensenellaceae bacterium
TCGTGTCCACTTTCCCCGCACGCGGGGACAGCTTTTGGGCGGTGGTTGCACAAGCCAAAAAGGCTCCACCGCGTGCGGGGGAGCTGGCAATATGCCATTAGGCGGATTGTCTGAGGGGGAACAGCAAAAAGCACAAACCACCTCCGAGCCGCACCCCTTTCGGCCACTCGCGTTCGCTCGTGTCCACTTTCCCCGTAAACGGGGACAGCTTTTGGGCGGTGGTTGCACAAGCCAAAAAGGCTCCCTCACTGAGGGAGTCCGTTTAGCTGAGAAGTTGACGGAAAAACGCAGCCTCGCGTTTGACATAGTTTATGACCATAACGTTTATTCAGTATCTTATAGTTTGCCCGCTGGTGTTCCTGGCGGGATTTGTTGACGCAATAGCCGGCGGAGGCGGGCTTATTTCGCTGCCCGCATATATGCTTGCGGGCATGCCCGTGCATAGCGCAATAGGCACAAATAAGCTAAGCTCCGCAATGGGCGCAACGCTTACCACCGTGCGGTTTGCCGGCTCGGGCTTCATTAAGCTTAAATTAGCCGTGCCCTGCGCCGCCGCAGCGCTGATAGGCTCCGCAATAGGGGCGCGGATCGCGCTGCTTATACCCGACCATGTGTTCAAAATAATAATGCTGTTCGTGCTGCCGCTTGTTGCGGCGTATGTTATGAGCAAAAAATCGCTCAAGGATAAAAGCGAGCTTGAGCCGTTTTCGTTCGCAAAAACGGTTATAATAGCCGTGCTGTGCGCGTTTTGCATAGGCATGTACGATGGCTTCTACGGCCCCGGCACGGGAACCTTTCTTCTGCTGCTTTTAACGGGCGCGGCGCGCATGACGCTAAATGACTCCGCGGGCATAACCAAGGTTATAAACCTTTCTTCTAATATTGCGGCGCTTGCCGTATATATATTCAGCGGCAATGTGCTTTATCCGCTCGGCCTTGCGGCGGGCGTATTCAGCATAGCCGGCAATTATTTGGGCACGCGCGTATTCACCGCCAAGGGCAGCCGCGGCGTGAAGCCCATAATGATAATAGTGCTGAGCGTATTCTTCATAAAGCTGTGCTATGAGCTGTTTTTTGCAAAATAGCGCGTAAACTTGCAAAAAATGCGAATAAATGATAATATAACATGCACAAAAGTTATAGGCGGGAGGCGGTAATAATGCCGTTTTTGAAATTTAAATGCGAAAGCTGCGGCAAGGTGTTTGACGAGCTTGTTAAGCTGAGCGATGTTGAAGCGCTCCGCTGCCCCGATTGCGGCGGCAAGGTAGAGCGCGCATACGAGGGCAAATGCCTTGGCGCAAGGAGCGAAGGCTGCTCCGGCAACTGCTCCTGCTGCTCCGGCTGCCATCATTAACGGGCGGCCGCGGTGCAGAACAACTGACATACGGGGGACATAATGGCGTATTACGTTATAAACGGCGGAAAAAGGCTGGAAGGCAGCGTTACAATAAGCGGGGCAAAGAATGCCGCGCTTGCAATAATACCTGCGTGCATATTGGCGGGCGAAAGCTGCCGGCTGGAGAATCTTCCGCGCATAGAGGACGTGCATGTGCTGGAGCAGATACTGCGCATGATGGGCGCGGGCGTTGAGTTCACGGCGGACGGGGGCATGAGGATAGACCCCAAAACCATAAATACGCGGCATGTAACGTTCGATATGGTATCGCGCATGCGCGCATCCTACTATCTGCTGGGCGCAATGCTCGGGCGCTACGGCTATGCCGAGGTTGCGCTGCCGGGCGGCTGCTCGATAGGCCAGCGGCCCATAGATCAGCATATAAAGGGCTTCCGTGCGCTGGGCGCGGACGTTAACATACAGCGCGGCATAATAACGGCGAAGGCCGATAAGCTCGTTGGAGCGGAAATATATTTGGACGTTGTATCCGTCGGCGCTACCATAAACATTATGCTTGCCGCCGTGGGCGCAGAGGGCAAAACTATTATTTCAAACGCGGCGAAGGAGCCGCACGTTGTTGACACGGCGAATTTTTTGAACATGATGGGCGCGCAGGTAAAGGGCGCGGGCACGGACGTTATACGCATAACCGGCGGCAGGAAGCTGCACGGCTGCACATACCCGATAATTCCCGACCAGATAGAGGCCGGAACATACATGATAGCCGCCGCCGCAACGGGCGGGGACGTTGTTATAAACAACATAATACCAACGCATCTTGAAGCCATATCCGCAAAGCTTATGGAAAGCGGCGCGCATGTTGTGGACGGCGACGACGGGCGCGAATTCTTCATCCGCGTAAGCTGCGAAAACAGGCCGCGCGCGGTGAACATAAAAACCCTGCCGTATCCGGGCTTCCCGACCGACCTTCAGCAGCCCATGATGGCGTATCTTACGCGGGCCAACGGCAACAGCTTTATTGTTGAAAACATATTTGAAAACCGCTTCAACCACGTTGGCGAGCTGCGGCGCATGGGCGCAAACATAGTTATAAACGACCGCACGGCAATGGTTGAAGGCACCGAAAAGCTGTTCGGCGCCCCGCTTTACGCAAGCGATCTCCGCGCGGGCGCGGCGCTTATAGTGGCGGCGCTTTCGGCGGAGGGCAGGAGCGAGGTACACAATATAGAATACGTTGACCGCGGCTATGAATATTTTGAACAAAAGCTGCGTGCGCTGGGCGCGGATATAACCCGCGTGGAGGAATAAGGGAATACGGGCGGACGCCGCAGGGCAATATGCGGCTGTCTGCTCTTTATTTTTCGCAAAAAAGTGAATATAATATAAGTTATGGTCGTATAAGGTATGCTTACTTGATTTTTAGGCTGGCGTATTGTATAATTTCATAAAGATTAAATCCATCGGTTTTCTGCGCACACGGCGCATCGAAGCGAAAAAGGGGAATCATTGCTTTACAGTACAGTTTTATTCGATCTTGACGGAACGCTGATAGAGTCCGGCCCCGGAATATTCGCGGCTGCACGGGCGGCATTAAAGGACATGGGGCTTGAAGCGCCCGACGATGAGCATATAAGAAAAATGGTAGGCCCGCCGCTTAGACACAGCCTGAGGGACGTTGTTGGCGTACCGGAGGATTTGGTTGAGGAAGCCACGGCAAAATACAGGGAAAAGGCAAAAACCGTGGGCCTTGATTTGATAAAGCCGTATGCGGGCGTTGTTGATATGCTGAAGGCGCTTAAAGCGCAGGGCATACGGCGCGGCGTTGTTACCAGCAAGCTTACGCCCGTTGCAAGGGAGCATCTTGAACGCTACGGATTGATGGAATATATAGACTATGTTCGCGGCGGGATAGAGGGCTGGAGCGGGGCCGACAAGGCAACGCTGCTCCGCCAGGCGATAGACGATATTCATGCGGACAAAAAGGACGTTGCCATGGTGGGAGACAGGCTTTTTGATTTGGAGGCCGCAAACGCCGTGGGTGTGGACGGCATAGGCGTGCTGTACGGATACGGCGACGAGGCGGAGCTTAAAGCATGCGCCCCAAGGTATATTGTAAAAACGGTTGGAGAGCTGAGCGCGCTGCTCTGCGGCGGCAAGGCTGAAAATAAATAAATAATCCGAAAGGAGATACCAATATATGAAGCTTATATTTGCAATAGTGCAGAACGATGATTCCAAAAGGCTTATACGCGCGCTGGTGCAGCACCGCATAAGCGTTACCCGCATTTCCACAACAGGCGGCTTCCTGCATGGCGGCAATACAACGCTGATGATAGGCGTTGAGAAGGATAAGGTGGATGAAACGCTTGAAATAATCAAGTCCAAGTCCAGCACGCGCAAGGAATTCATGGTAATACCCTCCACGCTGCCCGGCTATGCGGACAGCTCACCCACGCCCGTTCAGGTAACGCTCGGCGGCGCAACGGTGTTCATTGTTGATGTGGAGCAGTTTTACAGGTTTTGAGTACAAACACTGATAGGGCATTTAGTATGCTTTCCTCGGCATTGGGGTCGGGGAAAGCTTTTCATGCTCTCTTTATTTCCTCCGTTGATGCATCTGCCGCGCTCAGCCTTGCAAGGCGCGCGGCGGCGCTGTGCCTAACGGGCAGGGACGATGAGGCGGCCGTTATTAACGAAGCCGATTATCATTACCTTGCGGGCGGGGAAACGGGCGTAAACGAGATACGCGCAATAATAGACGAACTGTCCAAAACCGCATTTGAGGGCGGTATGCGCGCAATAGTGATATCAGACGCCCACGCCATGACGCGGGAGGCGCAGAACGCGCTGCTTAAAACGCTGGAGGAGCCGCCAAGAGGCGTTATATTCCTGCTGTGCGGCAATGCGGACGGTATGCTGAGCACCATAATTTCCCGCTGTGCGCTGATAAGGCTTGGTCAGGCGGACAGGCGCGAAACGGAAAACGAGCTTATGCTGCGCGGCGTAAGCGGCGCGGACGCAAGGCTTTATGCACGCATAAGCGGCGGCAGCACGGGGCGCGCAATACGCCTAAGCGAGGACGGCGAATTCCGCGAGCAGAGGGAGCGCAGCATAAACGCGCTAAGCGCGCTGTTTGGCGGCGAGCTGCAAGCGGGCGCGGCAAAGGCCATTGCCAAGGGCGGCGCGGCGGAGGGGCTTACGTTCATGCTTTCCTTTATGGGGGATATATTGAGCGTGAACATGGGCAACATACGCGAAATAGACAATATAGACAGGCAGGACGCCGTGCGCCAATGCGCAGCGCGCTTTACAACGCGGCAAATTCTGTGTATTATAGATATGATAACAAAGGCAAGCGAAAGCCTTTACCGTGCATCGGGCGGGGATATGTACCCCGCGGCGGCGCTGGACGGGCTTTTTTTGAGTATATTGAAGGAGCTTAAATAGATGATACGCGTAATAAGCGTTAAATTCAGGGACGGGGGCAAATGCTATTTCTTCGATCCCGGTGAATTGGAAATAAAAGAGGGCGACGGCGTTATAGTTGAAACCGCAAGGGGAATAGAATTTGCGGATGTTGTTTCGCCCGTTCAGGAAATAGACGAAAGCCACGTGGTTGCGCCGCTTAAGGGCGTTATCCGCGTTGCAACGGATTATGACAGGGAATTGAGGGACGCCAACCGCGCCAAGGAGAAGGACGCATTCGATATCTGCGTTAAAAAGATAGCCGAGCATGGGCTGGACATGAAGCTGGTGGACGTTGAATATTCCTACAACGGATCAAAGGTGATGTTCTACTTTACGGCGGACGGGCGCGTGGACTTCCGCGAGCTGGTAAAGGATTTGGCGGGCGTTTTCCGCACAAGGATAGAGCTTAGGCAGATAGGCGTGCGCGACGAGGCGAAGATGCTCGGCGGGCTTGGCTCCTGCGGAAGGCCGGTGTGCTGCAAGGCGTTTTTGTCGGACTTTGCGCCTGTTTCAATTAAAATGGCAAAGGAGCAGAGCCTTTCGCTTTCGCCCACCAAGATATCGGGCATATGCGGCAGGCTGATGTGCTGCCTTAAATACGAGCAGGACTGCTATGAATCCATGCGCCGGCAGATGCCGCGCCCGGGCCGCGACGTGCGCACGCCCGATGGCGACGGTACGGTGCTTGAAAACAACGTTATAACCGAAAAGACGCGCGTGCGCGTAACGCTTGCGGACGGCACGTTCGATGTGCGGGATTATCCGTTCCGCGAGCTTATGCCGCTGAATACGCGCCATCCGGAGCTTGTTGAAAACACCGAAGGCGCGGACGATATCAACGACGATGCAGACGTGCTAATTGATGAGGACGCCGTTGCAATAATAGAGGAAACCGTTACCGTTGAAGCCGTGCCGCAGGGTCAGCCGAAGCACCGCCCAAGGCCGGACAGGCCGCGCCGCCCCAAGCCCGACAGACAGCAGAACGCCCCCGCCGAAGCGGAGGCGGCAGCCGAACAGCCTCAGCAGGGCGAGAACCGCCGCCGCAACGACAGGCGCGGCAAGGCGCGCCGCCGTCCCAAGGACAACCGCAGGCCGCAGGAAAACAAGGAAGAATAAATAAAAGCAATGCAAAGGCTCCCATGGTGGAGCCTTTTGGACTCCCTCAGAAAATTCGCTTACAGCGAATTTCCAGCCCTCCCTGCTGCGCAGGGCCACTCTGGTTGGAACAAGGTCGCCTTACTCACTGCCGTTCGTAATTCTCCCTGTTCCTGCCCGTTCTCCGTTTCGCTTCATCCGCCACAGGCGGCGCTCAACTCCGAACCTCAAAGAGGGAGCCTTTTGGTATCTGCAACTACCACCCAAAAGCTGTCCCCGAAAGATATTCCCCCTCAGTCAAACCTTCGGTTTGCCAGCTCCCCCGCAAGCGGTGGAGCCTATTTGTGCAACCACCATCCCAAAGCTGTCCCGCGTTTACACGGAAAGTGGTACGGCGTAGCCGTCATGAAAGGGGTACGGCTTGGAGGTGTCTGCGAATGAAATGAGCAAACGAAATAGGAACGGCACAAGCCGCCCGATATGGACGGCTTGTGGTGAATTTTTGTGCTATTCGGTTTTGCGCAGGGCGCGGAAGGCGGATTATTCTTCTTCCTCGTCCTCGCGCTTGGCCTGCTCGATAATCTTCTTGGCTTCGGCGCCGGGAACATCCTCGTAGCCTATGAACTCCTTGGTGAAGTAGCCGCGGGCCTGGGTCATGGAGCGGAGGTCGGTAGCGTACTTGACCATTTCGCCCATGGGAGCGCGGGCAACGACCTCGGTGCCGTCATCGGTGGGGTTCATGCCCTCCATAACGCCGCGGCGACGGGGCAGATCGCTGGTGATGGCGCCCACATAGTCGTTGGGAACGTGTATGTAGTAGCGGTAGATAGGCTCAATAAGGGCGGGCGCGGCATGGGCGCAGGCTTCCTTATAAGCAAGGCGCGCGGCAGACTTGAACGCCACTTCCTTGGAATCGACGGGATGGTATTTGCCGAAGAACAGCGTGGCCTTTACGCCGGTCATGGGATAGCCGGCAAGCACGCCGTGGCGCATGGCCTCGCGCGTACCCTTTTCAACGGCGGGAATATATTCCTTGGGAACCACGCCGCCGACTATGGCGTTTACGAATTCAAAGTCCTCGCCGTTGGTCAGGGGCTCAAAGCGCATATTGACAACGCCGAACTGGCCGCTGCCGCCGGTCTGCTTCTTATGCTTACCTTCGGCTTCCGCGGTGGCGCGTATGGTTTCGCGGTAGGGGATGCGGGGCTCGGCAAGCTGGGCCTCAACGCCGCTCTTGTTCTTCAGCTTGGAGCATACAACATCAAGATGCACCTCGCCAAGGCCGCTGAGCAGTACGTCGCCCGTTTCGGCATTCTTTTCAAGGGAGATGGTGGGATCTTCTTCAAGCAGCTTATTCAGCCCTGCGAAAACCTTGTCCTCGTCGCCCTGCTTCTTGGCGGATACTGCCAAGGATATGGCGGAGGCGGGGAAGTCTATGGGGGCGAATTTCACGGGGGCGGAAGGATCGCAAAGCGTATCGCCGGTGGCGGTGAACTGAAGCTTTGCAAGCGCGCCTATGTCGCCCGCTATGAGCTTATCGACCTGAACGGCCTTTTTGCCGCGCATCATGAATACGTTGCCGCTCTTTTCGGTCTTTTCGTTGTTGGCATTGTAAAGCACGGTGGAAGCATCCAGCACGCCGGAATGTATCTTTATTATGGAATATTTGCCGAACTGATCCACAACGGTCTTTATGACCTGACCTGCGAACTTGCCGTAATCCGCCATGCTGACCGCGTTGCCGTCGGCATCGGTAGCGGCGGCGGGCTTAATTTCGGCGGCAGAGGGCATATAATGCACCAGATTGTCCAGCAGCGTGGCAACGCCTATATTGGGCGCGGCGGCGCAGCAGCACACGGGGGTGACAATGCCTTCCTTAACGCCGTTGCTAAGACCCGTAAGTATTTCTTCGCGGCTGAGCTCGCCTTCCTCAAAGAACTTCTCCATCAGCTCCTCGTCGGTTTCGGCGGCGGCCTCGGTCAGCGCCTCGTAAACGCTCTGTGCCTGGGCTTCCATGTTGGCGGGGATGGGTATTTCCTTTTCGCCCTTGCCGTCGAACCTCTTGGCGGTCATGTTGGGAACGTCAACGTAGCCCACGAACTGGCCGCCTTCCATTATGGGAAGCTGCACGGGAACAACGCTGGGGCCGAACTTTTCGTTTATTTCCGCCATAACCTTGGTGAAGTTGGCGTTTTCGCGGTCCATCTGGTTTATAACCATCATGCGGGGCTTGTTGGCCTTTTTGCAAAGGTTCATGGCCTTTTCCGCACCCACCACGGGGCCGGATACCGCGCCAACGACTATAAGGGCGGAATCCGCCAAAGCCATTGCCGCGCTTACCTCGCCATAGAAATCGAAGAAGCCCGGGGCGTCGATTATGTTCAGTTTGGTATCCTTCCACTCAAGGGGAGCGAGGGCGGCATTGATGGATATTGTGCGCTTGACCTCCTCCGGGTCAAAGTCGGTCGTGGTGGTGCCGTTTTCAACCTTGCCCAGGCGCTCAAGCAGCCCTGCGTTGAAAAGCATGGCTTCGGTAAGGGTGGTTTTACCCTCTCCGCCGTGGCCGAATATGCCTATGTTGCGGATGTTTGCTGCGGTGTAGTCTTTCATATTGCTTCTTGCTGTCCTTTCCAGTATTTATTGCCGAATATTGTTGTTTATTAAAGTACAGGCCAAGAAACGGCTGGCCGCACTAACTACATTATTGTATCAGTCAAACGGGTGCTTGTAAACCGTTTTGATTGAAAAAACCTTCGCCGATGCCGCATATTATGGCGAAAAACGGGGCGAGAGCAGTTATATATAAGAAATTTCTATATTAAAACCGCGAAACAAAAGCTGATGTAATTATATGCGGCGCAATGCCTGCAAGCGTCCTATATGCGCCCCGTTAAAACGGCCCGTGGAGCGGACATGAAGAATTAAGCAAAAGTAATTACATAAATTTGTTGACAGATACCCCTTTTGTAGAGTATACTATCTTCTGCGGTTGGCGTGTTTTGGGAGCATAGCTCAGCTGGGAGAGCACTTGCCTTACAAGCAAGGGGT
>CABSAH010000064.1 GCA_902475645.1 uncultured Christensenellaceae bacterium
GAACCCCTATACCATTTCTATCCGCAGCTTGATAAAGCCTATGCTATCAGTTTACCTTTCTCCGAGAGGAACGAATACATTGAGCGAACAATGCGAGCCGTTTATGCCAAGTTAGAAGATACGATCAATGAAAAGGTAGCTTTATATGCCCGCCATTGGAACGCCTGCAAACCGCAGATTACGGCAGCCTTATCGGATGCCTTCGGCGTGGATTGCGCGAGCTTATTTAATGAGCTGCGCTGCAATTTGAGCATGAACCCAATTGAGCCGCGATTTCTTAAAGAACGCCGTTACGACATATTCTATCTGAACAGCGAAAAGGGCGCTATCGGTGGTGGAATACATGAAATCATACACTTTGTTTGGTTCTATGTATGGAATAGGTTGTTCGGAGACAGTTACGACGAATATGAACGTCCTTCTCTCAAATGGATACTGAGCGAAATGGTGGTTGAGCCCATAATGAGGGATGAACGGCTCAGCTCCATAAACCCGTATTTCCCAAGGGAAAACGGCGGCTGCGTCTATCCGTATTTCTTCGATATGACGGTAGGCGGGGAGCCTATTCTCGATACGCTGGATGCCATGTACAGAAGTCGGAATATTGAGGATTTTATGCTAAACAGCTATGCCTATTGCCAAGAGCACGAGGCGGAGATTAGGGAACATATATTAAAGGCGGAGAGGGTGAGCCGTTGCTAACGGCAAAAACCGCCGACGGCCGATACGGGCATTTGCGAAGGGCGGCATTATTGAAGGCTATGAAAAAAGGAGCGGCAAAGGGGCGGTGTCTGTAAAACAGTTAATCGGCACAGCGATTGGGTTCGCTGTGCCGATCGTTGTACTTTTAGGAAATTTTTGTAGAATATATCATACAATATATCAGAATTTGTTAATAGGAGACAGCAAATGATTATTTGGATTAGCGGACCATATGGTGTGGGCAAAACCACGCTAGCGGAAGCTATGGCGGCAAAAATGGATAATGCTCTGGTTTTTGATGCGGAAGAAGTGGGCAATGCAGTTCGGGGAAATTATCCCGGCTGTCCCTATGGTTACATATTTGAGGACTACCCCTTGTGGGGTGAATTCTGCTATCTGCTTCTGAAAGACATTCACGAGAAGTTCCATACGGATATTCTTGTTCCTATGACACTATTGCGTATGGAATCCTATAGTATTATCGGCAAGCTGAAGCAGGACGGTATCGACACTCGGCTTGTGGTACTGGAAGCATCCTGGCAGACCGTCCATGACCGCATTCTGGCCCGTGGCGAGGAAGAAGGATGCTGGTGCATGGAGAATATCGAACTGGCAAGAATCGGCTCTGCTGCTCTTCCGGGGCTGCATATCCAGACGGACGAAAGAAGCATTGATAAACTGGTAGAGATAGCGTTCAGCAAATTAGGCTAACCAAATTCCCTGTTTATTGAACAGTTTAAGGGCGCACTTCTATACACCCTCTGGCGTATCGTACGGTGTGCGATTTTTGTGCCGCACCAAAGCCTCCCTTGTGTAAAGGTAGGTGGCGCGGCGAAGCCGTGACGGAGGGATTGCCATGCAGTATAAACATAACAAGCAGTTGGTTTCATTAGCGAAACAACTGCGAGCTGATCATCGAATTGGATGGTTCACAGCACTATGAAGAAGTAAACATGTACAAAGATCCGGAACGTACCGCTTTTCCGGAAGGTTATGGTTTGTGAATTCTGAGGATTCCCAACAACGAGGTCAGTGGGAACTTTCGTGGTGTTTGCGAGTATATTGATGTTGCCTGCAAACAATCCCCCAGTCAGCTGTCAGGCTTTGCACAAGGGAGCCTTTCTTCAGTCGATACGTATTGCAAAAATCCGACCTATGATCGTAATCATAGGTCGGATTAACTGTTTTACGAACACCCGTCTAAGCGCCGCTCCTTTTTGTGTGCCGTATTATTATATGTCCATGCTTGACGCCGTGCGCGGGAAGGGCAAAACGTCGCGTATGTTGGCTATGCCGGTAACGTACATTACCATGCGCTCGAACCCAAGGCCGTAGCCCGCGTGCTGCACGCCGCCAAAGCGCCTAAGATCCATGTACCAATCGTATTGGGACATATCGAGCCCAAGCTCCTCTATGCGCTGCTTCAGCTTATCCATGCGCTCCTCGCGCTGGCTGCCGCCAATTATTTCGCCAACGCCCGGAACCAGCAGATCAACCGCCGCAACGGTCTTTCCGTCGTCGTTCAGGCGCATATAGAACGCCTTTATATCCTTGGGATAATCGGTAACGAACACGGGGCGCCTGAATATCTGCTCCGTCAAATAACGCTCATGCTCGGTCTGCAAATCGCAGCCCCAGTCAACGGGATATTTGAACTCCGCGCCGGATTTTTTAAGCAGCTCCACGGCCTCGGTATATGTAACGTGGGCAAAGTCGTTTTCAACAACGTTTGTAAGCCTGTCAAGCAGCGTTTTATCCACAAAGCTGTTGAAGAACTTCAATTCGTCGGGACAGCGCTCCATAACGGTGCGTATAATGTGCTTAACCATGGCCTCGGCAACCTCCATGTTGCCGTTAAGGTCGCAGAAGGCCATTTCCGGCTCTATCATCCAGAATTCCGCCGCGTGGCGCGCCGTGAAGGAATATTCCGCCCTGAACGTTGGGCCGAATGTATATATATCGCGGAAGGCCATTGCAAACGCTTCGCCGTAAAGCTGTCCGCTTACGGCAAGGTTGGCTTCCCTGCCGAAGAAATCCTTGCCGTCGTCCACCTTGCCATCCTCGGTCTTTGGCAGGTCGTTCATGTCAAGCGTGGTCACGCGGAACATTTCGCCCGCGCCCTCGCAGTCGCTCGGGGTGATGAGCGGGGTATGCACATAAAGGAAGCCGCGCTCGTCAAAGAAGCGGTGTATCGCCTGCGCCACAACGCCGCGCACCCTGAACGCCGCCTGGAACATATTCGTGCGGGGCCTAAGGTGCTGAATCGTGCGCAGGTATTCAAGGCTGTGCCTTTTCTTTTGCAGGGGATAGTCCCCGTCGCATTCGCCGAGTATTTCTATTTCGCGCGCCCTTATTTCAAACGGCTGCTGCATTTCCGGCGTAAGTATAAGCTCACCCTTTACGCCTATTGCCGTGCCGGTATTGAGCTGCTTGGTTATGTTGGGATTGATATTATTGGTTTCGTAAACAACCTGCACGCTTTTGAAGCAGGAGCCGTCACCCAATTCAATGAAGCCCACGTTCTTGCTTTCACGCGCCGTTTTAATCCATCCTACAACCTCTGTTTCGCCGGTATGCGCCTCGTAGCTGCGCACCAGCTCGCTCAGTCTCAACATAATCCACCTCCGGATAAAATATAGACTCTATTATATTCCGATTTTGCATCTTTAGCAAGCGCCGCGCATATATTTCCCTAAAATCAACCGTTGTTTTTTGGTAAGGGAGGCTGTTTGTTTTGTATTATGCCGGCGTACCCACGCTTATTATCCGCGCAAAATGCCCCGCGCTCATATCCGTAAACGGCCGCGTGGCCGGTGAATGCGACGGCGCGGGCTATATTTCCGTGCCGCTCAGCGCAAACGGGGATTATTACGTTACGCTTCAGCCGCTGCTGCCGCACGATGCGTCCGGCGCGGCGCTTTGCCCCGTTACGCGGAGATTTTCGCTTGAAAACGGAATGATGGAGCAAACCGGCTACCGCGACGCGGTGCTGTGCCTTTGGCCGGGCGGGATAGACGAAATAACAATGAAGCCCATGGCAATATGCGAAAAAACGGGCAGACCGTGCGAAAGGGAGGGGCAGAGGGCAGCCCCGCGTGAGGCGAAAAAGCCCGCGAACAATCTGGAACGCGCCGCGGCGTTTGCGCGGGCAAGCATGCTGGGACGCTATGATGAGGCTATGGGCTATCTTTCTTCTTCGCTCAGGCGGAATGTAACGGCGGAGGCGATAGCGGAATTTATGGGGGAATACGAGCATGTGCGCCCGCCCGCGGGGGACATGAGCGGGGACACGCTTGGGCTTATATACAAAAAGAAGGAATATGTATATGCGGCGCGTCTGATATCGATAGAGCACGGGCCGGAGGGCATAGATAACATCAGCGAGCTATAATGCCCGCAAGCCTTTCGTAGAGCGCATCGCGGTTTTCGGGCGTTATATAATACAGCTCCGCCTTTTCGTGCGCACGGACGCGGTTCAAAAAGTCTATATCATTGCGCGCCTTTACTGCTCCAATAACGGGTATATCCCCGTCAAGCGCATTGAATACGGCCCGCTTGAACGCTTCCGCGTCCTTTTCCATAAAGCCCAGCTCGTCCATTATAATATATCCGTCCGGCTTGGCGGCGGCTATGTAATCAGCGCCCAGCGTATTGAAAACCTCCGTATAAACGTCGCGCATTTTGCCGTCGCACCTGCCTATAAGATTGGCGCTATCGTATATGCGTTCGCCCTCGGGCTTATGCGCGGGGTGGATATATATCGGGAACAGCCCGTCCGCATCGCGTTCAGCCATGCGCTTGGTGCAGTAGCCGTATATTGGGGCGTTTGCCGCCGCGCACAGCCTTTGTATAAGCGTGGACTTGCCCGCGCCCCTTTCGCCGCATATCAGAATATGCTTCATGTGATACGCTCCTTTGCTTTTATATACAAAAATACCACCCGATAACGGATGGTATTTTGCATGGAGCTGGTGATGGGAGTCGGACCCATGAACCTCGTCATTACCAATGACGCGCTCTACCAACTGAGCTACACCAGCGAACCGTTCATGGCGCTTACCGCGTCAACGGGATACATTATACTATCATATGCGGATATATGCAAGGCTTTTTTTGATGAATTTTACTTTTTTCGCATCCGCGCCGCGTTGAAGCTTCGCAAGCGTTATTCTCGCTTGAATATAACGCGCCTGTATGATACAATGGCTTATCATCCAATGCTTAACAAAGGAGAGGGCGCATGAACGGCACCGAAAAAAGATTGCCGCACGGGCGTTTTATGTGGATAGCGGCAATGGGTCTGCTGTGCGCCGCGCTTATATCGCTGCTGCTGGGGCGGCTTAACGTGCCGATAGCCGAGGCGGTGAAGATACTTATCAACAGGCTGCCGTTCGTGTCCATTGAAAAAACGTGGACGGACAACATGGAAAACGCCGTTATAAACATTCGCCTGCCGCGCATTGCGCTTGCGTGCATGGTGGGCTGCTGCCTAAGCGCGGCGGGCGGCGCGTATCAGGGCGTGTTCAAAAACCCAATGGCGTCGCCGGATATACTTGGCGCATCGAGCGGGGCAGCGTTCGGCGCGGCGCTTGCAATATTGCTTGGCGCGCCGGGCTATATGGTAACGCTGAGCGCATTTGCCTTTGGTATGCTGACCGTTTTGGCCGCAATGCTGATTGCGCGCCGGGCGCGCGGGGACAACGTTGTTAACCTTATACTTACGGGCATAATGCTAAGCTCCCTTTTTGCCGCCGGAACATCATATATAAAGCTTGTGGCGGATCCGAACAATCAGCTGCCCGCAATAACATATTGGCTTATGGGGAGCCTGTCCGGAACGCGGCACAGCGCGGTAAAAATGGCGGCAATACCAATGCTGACGGGCTGCGCGGTGCTTGTGCTTTGCCGCTGGCGGCTCAACGTTTTAACGCTTGGCGATGAGGAAGCCCGCACAATGGGCGTGAACGCGCATAGGCTCAGGGGCATAATAATTGCCGCGGCAACGCTTGTTACGGCGGCAAGCATAGCAAGCGCGGGCATGATAGGCTGGGTCGGCCTTGTTGTGCCGCATATGGCGCGCAAAATAGTAGGCAGCGATTACAGGCGGCTTATGGGCGCAAGCATGCTTATGGGTGCGGCGTTTTTGCTGATTGTGGATGATTTGGCGCGCAACCTGCTTGCAACGGAAATACCAATAGGCATACTTACGGCCTTTATAGGCGCGCCGTTTTTCATATATCTTTTATGCTCGCGGAGGAACGGCGCATGATAGCGGCGGACGGCTTGACATTTGCATACGGAAGGCACAGCGTGCTTAACGGGGTCAGCTTCACGGCGGAGGCGGGCTGCGTTACGGCGCTGCTTGGCCCCAACGGAGCGGGTAAAACAACGCTGTTCGGCTGTATGCTGGGGCTGAACGCGCTCTACGGCGGCAGCGTAAGGCTTTTCGGGCGGGAGGCGAACACGCTTAGCGCAAGGGAGCTTGCAAAATACGCCGCCTATATACCGCAAAGCCATACGGACGTTTTTGGCTACACGGCGGAGGAAATGGTGCTTATGGGCGCAACGGGGGCGCTCGGCTTTGCATCAAGCCCAAAGCGGGAGCATATTGCGGCGGCGCATAACGCGCTTGAAAGGGCGGGCGTGGGCGAACTGGCGGGCCGCATATTCACCCGGCTCAGCGGCGGCGAAAAGCAGATGGTGCTTATTGCAAGGGCGATATGTCAAGCGTCCCGCGCGCTTATTATGGATGAGCCAACCGCCAATCTGGACTTTGGCAATCAGGCGCGGGCGATGGAGCTTTGCCGTTCGCTTGCGCGCGAGGGCTACGCCGTGCTTCTTTCCACGCATAATCCTCAGCATGCGCTGTGGTATGCGGATAAGGCCGTTGCATTGAAGGATGGGCGGGTGCTTGCGCAGGGCGAAAGCGGCAGCGTTATAACAAAGGAGCTTATAAGCGAGCTGTACGGAATAAACGCGGGCATGGCCGCAACGGAATACGGCGCGGCTATATTTCCGCATATAAATATAAACTAAAGCATACGGAGGAACACGAGCATGAAAAGAATTGCAGCGGCGCTGATGGCGCTTATAATGATAATCGGCCTTGCGGCGTGCCAAAATGCGCCCGTGCAGAGCGCAGAACCCACCCATGCGCCCGCCGAAACGGCTGCGCCCGTGGCCGAGCCCACGGCCGAACCCACGGCTGAACCCGTGCATGAGAGCGAAACGCGCGAATTTACCGATTCCGTGGGAAGAACCGTTACCGTGCCGAGAGAGGTCAAAAGGATCGCCGTATCCGGCCCGCTTACGCAGATTGTGTTGTTTGCGCTTTGTCCGGACAAGCTTGCGGGCATATCCGGTGCATGGAGCAAGGAGGCGGAGCAGTATATAGCCACGGAATATTATAATCTACCCGAGCTTGGCCAGCTCTACGGCGGCAAGGGCGAGCTGAACCTTGAAACGCTGCTTGCAAGCGGCGCGGAGGTGGTTATAGACGTTGGCGAACCAAAGGGCAGCGTTAAGGAGGACCTTGACGCGCTGAGCGAGCAGACGGGCATACCGTTTGTACACATAACGGCTACCCTTTCCACAATGGCGGATGCGTACAGGCAGCTTGGCAGGCTGCTGGGCATGGAGGACGAGGCGGAAACGCTTGCAATGTATTGCGAGGAAAACTACGCGCTAATATCGGGCATAGCGGAGCGCGCGGACAAGGTTAAGCTGCTTTATTGCCTTGGCGACAAGGGGCTGAACGTAATAGCAAAGGGCAGCTTCCATGCGGAGGTTATAGACATGCTTGGCGATAATGCTGCCGTGGTGGAGGAGCCAAGCTCAAAGGGCACGGGCAACGAGGTGGATATGGAGCAAATCTTGCTTTGGGACCCCGATGTTATATTGTTTGCAGCGGGCAGCGTATATGCCGAGGCGGCGGAGGATGAGCTTTGGAAAACCGTGCGCGCCGTTAAGGAGGGCAGATATTACGAGGTACCCTTCGGGCCGTATAACTGGATGGGCTTCCCGCCCTCCGTGCAGCGTTATATGGGTATGCTTTGGATGGCAAAGCTGCTTTACGGCGATGCGGCGGATTACGATATGTATGAAAAAACGGCGGAATACTTTAAATTGTTCTACCATTGCGATTTGACGGAGGAACAGTACAATGCGCTTATCGCCAACTCGATTGCCAAAATGGGCTGACGCGCCAAAGGACGCGGTAAAGGAAGCGAAGCAAATCCGCAAGGAGCAGCCTGCGCACAAGTAAGACCTTGACAGCTGAAAAGCAGAGCGGCGGGACGGTAAAGCCCGTCCGGCCGCTCGTGTTTTTTCTTAGTTTGACAAACTCTCGTTTGTCAAAACAAATTCATTGTGCCGGCAATCTTATTGTCTTCAAATCCCCCAAAAGCGAAAATGCAGAAAATCAATGCGACTGCAATTATAAACTTAATAATTGTTCCGATAGCAGATCTTGTTTTATATACAAATGGAGCTATTGCAATAGAGCCAACAGCAACACCACAAAGGATTACTCGCTGAAAAAACTCAAAATGTATCGGACTGCCACTGACTACTGATGAATTAGAGATAATAAACAATATTGCACCCAATAGGTATAAGAAAATGCTAATTAGATTTCTTCTTTTCATACAATCACCACCTTTGCCAAATCCTTGTTTATCGGTCAAAACCACCATCTATATTTTATCATGGCTTTGTGATTATTTCTACCGCTTCCGCACTTTATGTGAGAAAACCACAAGGAGTAGCCTGCGCACAATCAAGACGTGTGTCGGTAAAAAGCAAGGCGGCGGGATAATAAACTGTCCCGTCGCGCTATGTTTGAAGGGAATTAGACCAAACTGAAATCTTGTTCAATCGGCAGATTGTTTTTCGATTAGGATTTTCTAATCACTGAGAAGCGAGTCGAAAAACGAGGTGTCAATTTCGTAATCTACAGCCATACCTGAAAATAGGTCGCCCTTATACTTTATGTGGTATTCGCTCAGTACCATTATTTCTTCCATGAGATTATCATCGGAATCATACCAACTTAGTGAATAACTCCGAGCGCCAAAATTATTTCTATGGGATTCACTTCTGCTGAATTTCAAGGCGTTGATATTTTCTGTAATGTATTGGATGCTATCTGTATCAGTTATTTCAACTGTTTTAACCGATGTCCCTTGATCTTCTAA
>CABSAH010000065.1 GCA_902475645.1 uncultured Christensenellaceae bacterium
GCTCCACCGCTTGCGGGGGAGCTGGCACGGCGTAAGCCGTGACTGAGGGGGAACAGAAAAAACCACAATCCAGCTCCGATACGTTCCCCTTTCGGCTGCTCATTTCATTCGCAGTCACTTTCCCCGCACGCGGGGACAGCTTTTGGGCGGTGCTTGCACAATACCAAAGGCTCCCCGGACGGGGAGCTGTCGCCGCAAGGCGACTGAGGGGTTGTAGCGTGGCAAACCGAAGGTTTGACTGAGGGAGTCCAAATTGCCCCCCCGCCACATTTATCGCCTAATACTTTTTGCAGGGGCATCAAAAAAGCGGCTTTTCGCCGCTCCTTTGATATTGAGAATGATTTTACCCCGCGTAATGTATTTGTGCAAAGCAGTCCTGCTCGGGTATGCCGTTTATGTAGCAGCAGTAGTCGCTTTCCACGAACTCCGCCCTGAGCGTGCCCTCCTCGCCCGTAAGGGTTACGAAGCGGCAAACGTATTCCTCGCCCTCGCGGTTCATTTCGGTTATGGCAATGCGGGTTCCTATGGGCAGCGTTGCGTCCTCCTGCGTGCCGTCCATGCGCACGGGGAATTCAGCGCGCGTTTCCATGCCCATGTATTCCCAGTCCTCCGCATCGCCTGCATCAAACCTGAATACCCACGCAGCCGAAGGGTCCTTTGCAAAGCGGAATGCGCCTTCATCCATAATATATGTCGTGCTGCCGCTGCGCGTGCCGAGTATGTCCAGCGTTTGGCTTACGGTAAGCGAAGCGTCGTTCACGGCCTCTATGCTGCCATAGAACGAGGGCTCCTCCATTTTGGGCGTGTTTGGCATGGCGTCTGCGGGCGCGCCGTCGCCTTCTTCATAGGGAATTTCGGGCGCGGCAAGCGTAAGCGCGTTTCCGTCAAAGCGTATTACATAGCTTGCAAAATCGTCGCTTTCCATGTCCCCGCTTATGAAAAGCTCCGCCTTGCCGTCCGCATCAAAATCGTATGCCGTGGCTACGGACGCCCATCTTAGCTGAAGGTTCAATGTATGCTCGCTGCCGTCCGCGCCCGTAACGCTGAGCGTGCAGTAATCCTGAAGCATGTACGGCTCGCCGCTTTGCATTATTAGGCTCACCTTTTCCGCAAAGCCGTCCCCGTCAAGGTCAATTTCGCATTCGCCCTCCTTGCTGAAATCAAGCGGGGCGGATACGGTGTCGCTCTGCACGCCGCTGAACGTGCGCGCCATAACGCCCGTAAGCGCGGCGGTAAGCTTTTCTTCCGTCACCTCGCCCGCGTGCCAAAGCGCATAATGTATGCCGTCATGCTCCCATTCAACCAGCGTTCCCTTGTCCTCCGCGGCGTAAACCGTGGCGTCCACGCTGAAGCCGTCGCACTCCGCCTTTATTATGTATTGCGCGGTAAGCTCGTAATATATGCCGGAAATGCTGTCGTCCTTGGCGCTGGCGCGGTAGGTGTATTCCTCCCCGTCATAGGTGAACCGCACCCCCGCAAGCGTGCCGCTTATTATATAGTAGCTCACGTCCTTGGCGTCCACGGGCGCGTCTATATTCACGCCCGCCGCGCTGAACGCCTCCGCCGAATCAACGCTTACCATGGGGTTGGGCAGATTGGCCACGGGCGGCTCGGTCGGGGATACCGCGCCGTTGGTGCAGCCCGCCATGCCAAGCGCAAGCACAAGCGCCAGCGCGCCCTTTGCGTATTTTTTGCTCATGTTCGATATTTCTCCTTTCCGCCCCGCTCCGCCTGTGGGGGCGCGGGGGCTGAGGTTCGCTTCGCCTTTTCTGTAATTATAACGTATTTGCACTCAAAACGGTTGCCCGTGCGCGCATTGTTCATGCATTTTTCATAATGGAAAATAAAATTGCCGCCGCAGGATGGCAAACGGGGCGATATGTGGTATTATATAATAGGTTAATAGAATAGGGGGAAGGGCCAATGCGAAATTTTAACGACGGCTCCGCCCGCGAAAGCGCCGCAAGGCTGCTTGCGCTTGTAAACCGCGTTACAATACTGCGCGAGAATGCGGAAAACGATGCGCTAAGGCTTATGGGCGGCATTGCGGAGCGCATAATACGGGGCGACTGCATGGGCGCGTATACGGCATACTGCGCGCTTTGCCGTGCGCTTATAAAAAGCCCTGCGCGGCGCGTAAGCGGCAGCATATTCAGGGACTATCTTATATATCTTGCCGTTGAATACGAAAGCTCCTTTGCGCTCTGCTCCGCCACGGGTATGCTGGACGAGGCGCAGTTCATGCTTTTCAGGAACGATTTGGCCGCGCTTGGCGAGCTGAGCGCGCTTGAAGCGGCGGACATAAGCCGCATGACCATACAGCGCGGCAGGGAGCTTAACACCCGCTCCCGCTATGCGCGCGACGATATATCCGTAATGAGCAACGCCGCGTGGGGCGGTACGGAGCCTAAGCCCATGCCGCATAGGGAGGCGGCGGAAAGCATATTGCAGCCGCCTGCGGAGGGCGAATGGCCCGCGTGGGATTACGGCGAAAGGGGTATGCGCGGCGAATACGCGGCGGACGAGGTGCTGGAGGAAATATACATAAGCCTTACCGAAGGCGAAAACTGGAAGGCCGCGGCGCAGGATCTTTTCAATCTGTTTGCATCGTCGGGCACGGGCGTGCTTTTAAGGAGCAGAACGCTTGAATGCCGCACGGACGGTGAAAACGCGCGGCTTGAGGAGGCGGCGCAGAACGCTTGCGCCGTGCAGCTAAGCTGTCAGGAGGCGGCGCGTCAGGCGCTTGGGGAGCGGGTAATAGCCTTCATGCGCGGGGCAAGGCCCGCCTGCGTGCTTATATACGGGCCGGAGGCCATGGGCAAGGCGGCGATAGCCCGCGCCATGGCGGATGAATTCCCGGAGCTTAGGCTTATATGCGCCCGCCCCATGAACAGCGCGGAGATAAGGAGCCTTTTTGCCTATCTTAAAGCGCAGCCGCTAAGATTCATGCTGCTTATGGAAAATGCGGACGCTTATTCCCCCGCGTGGCGTGCGCTGCTAAATGAATGTACGGGCGCGGACGCGCCGGAAAACGTCATGTGCGTTGCAACAAGCCAGAGTGCATCGGGCTTTGCGGGCTTCCCCGTGCGGATAGGGCTTGACGCAATGGAGCTTGATTCCTTTGCAAGAGCCGCCTGCGAGCTTGCCGCCGCCCGCGCGCCCTATATCGATACGGACGCCGCATGGATACGCAACGCGGCGGTTGATTATCAGCTTGATACGCACGATGAATTCAACATATCCTCAGCCCGGCTCATTGCGGCGCGCTTTATTGCGGAGCATGAATAGGGGAAAGAGTAAACAAACTTTGAACAATGGCGCCGCGCTATTTATAGCCGCCGCTTTAACTGGTATTATATTCTAAGAACGGAGAGAAACGGATGAAAACACTTGCTTTGGCAATACTTGCACTTGAAGCGAACCCCGCCCTGTATTCAAGCGACGGGGGGCTGAACTACATGCCCATTTTCAAGGTGATCATCTCCCTGTACCTGCTGTATGTTGCGGTGCTGGGCAGGGGCAAGATACTTGAAAACAAGCACCTTAAAATAGAGGAAAAGAAGTTCCGCACAATAATGCGCCTCGTGGCCCTTGCGGGCGGTGTGTTCACGCTTGCCAACAGCGCAATGGAATTTTTTCTCTATAATGATGCAACCTTTGATACCCTCGGAACCGTCTTATGGGTGCTGGGGCTTGCGTCGCTTGCGGGTATGCTTGTGCTGAGCATTGTGTTTACGGATAAGAAGGCGGTTGCCGAGGAGCAGCGCAAGCAGGACGAGGCCATGCTTCGCAAGGAGCGGGACAAGATGCGCGCCGCCTTTGAATTTGACGATGAGGACGAACCCAACAAGGCCGACGGCGATGAACCCGACAAGGACGAACCCGATGACGACAAGGGCGAACCCGATGAGGAAAAGCCCGACGGGGACGGCGATAAGGCCAACGGATAACAATGATGACATGCGCATATGGGGGAAGGGATTTCCTTTGAGCGCATAGCATAGAGAAAACAATAATCACAAGGAAAGGATTCATTGAGAGATGAAAAAGAGTTTTCGTATCCTCGCGCTGATAATGGCGCTGATGACCGCGCTCGGTGCGGCATCCTTTGCCACGGCGGATATGCCCACAAACTATATGGGCGTTACCACGGTAGAAGATAGCGACTTCCTCTATGAGGGGCCGGGCACCAATTATGATTTTGTAAAGGGAGTGCATCAGGTTACCGCCGGAACTAAAGTTGCTATTTACAACATAACTGCCGACGGCAAATGGTGCTACATTGGGTTTAGCCTTTACATGGGCTTTATACAGACCAGCAGCCTTAACGATCATGTTACGCTTAAGAACGGCACCACCGTGTCCATAAAGGCAACGCTTGCTAAGAGCGGCGTCAACCCTTCGGGCAACGTGACCGTAAATCCGAGCGGGTCTGCATCCAACGCGACCACCTCCACAGGTGTTATTTACAACTGCACCGATTGGGTAAGCCTTCGCGCGGAGGCTAATTCCTCCTCCAAGCGCCTTGCCAAGCTGACCCCCAACACCACCGTTACCGTTATCGGCGAGCAGAACGGCTATTATAAGGTAACCGCAGGCAATTACAACGGCTACGTTCTTAAGAACTACGTCCGCATAACCAGCACCCCCGCCACACCCACTCCCGGCGGCACAAACAACGGCAGCTCCGGACAGACTTACGTTCCCGGTGTAGGCTGGGTAAATTCCAACAACAACTCCAATGCGAATACCAATCCTAGCTGGGGTACCGGATGGGGCAACAACAACAGCAGCGGAAGCAACTGGAACAGCGGCTGGAACAACAATAATAACAATAATAATAACAGCGGCAACAGCTCCGGTTCAAACAATGCCTCTGTCACCACCGGCACCACCACCGGAAACGTGAACTTCCGCCAGGGCCCCGGCACCAATTACGGCAAGGTCGCGGGCTGCGCAAAGGTTCCCAAGGGATCTACCGTTACCATACTCGATCAGTCCAACGGCTGGTACAAGGTAACCTATAAGAGCTACACCGGCTACCTCAGCGCGGATTACGTTAGGGTTGTTGGCGGCGGCGCAGGCGCCCCCGGCTCCGCGGGCAGCACAGGCGGCGTAAATACCCCGGGCAGCACCGGAAACAACGTGGGCGGCGTATCCGCCAACGGCACGCAGTATGCCAAGTACACCGGCACCTCCGCCGATATATGGGGCAGCATGAGCGTTGCCGGCACGAACATAAACGATAATATCTACTGCAACGCCTTGAACAACAAGGGTCAGTTCGTATATAACGCTTACAGCTCCTCCAAGAACAACCTGTACGCGCTCAGCTATCAGACCGACCCCATAGCCGTTATATACGGCCATAACATGAGAAAGGTAGCCAAGAAGCAGTCCACCAATCTGGGTATGCACGAGCTGCACCACGTTCAGAACGCATGGCTGGGCAAGACCAAGTGCGAAGCCTGCGGACGCGACTGCTCCGGTGCCAAGACCTCCACGTTCAATATCAACTACAACGGCAGCAGCAGCTGGACCTTGGTAGGCTTCTTCGAGCTTTCCAACTCCACCATGAGCAGCGCCGCACAGCGCAAGAAAATACAGACCTACGCTTCCTTCAATTCCACCCTTACCGGAAGCGCCAAGCAGCAGTGGGTAGATACCATGATGAGCTACTGCAACAGCAAGTATCTGGGCGCAACGCTCGGCTCCATATCCGGCAACGATAAGGTGATGGTGCTTATCACCTGCGCCGATAAGTCCGGTTCCAAGAACCAGAGCATGTACATGATACTCAAGGGCAACTAAGCCAAAAGCAATAAAAAAGCGGCGCACAGCCGCTTTTTTAATATCACCAAAGCGACGTTCGGCCGCTTTGACGCGCATGTCGTCAGAGCCGGATTAAGCATAAGGGGCTGCACCCCTTATCAACCCCGCTTTTTTGATGTAAGGAATCGCTATTGCTCAACTATGAACATATTTAATTGGCGTATCAGCTTGATTTCCCGCCGCGACAATATAAGCTTTTCCATCAGCGCATCGTCAACGGAAAGCGGGACGGATGAAAGTATGCATTTTAGGCTTACGGGCAGCATGGGATAGCGCGAAATGCCCGTAAGCATACCCTGCACCTGCTCCACGCGGTCTATCGGGTTCATGGCGCAGAGCGAAACATGCTCCATGCGGTTGGTTTGATTATCAAGCGAAAAATTCGTCACCGCGTCAAAATACTCCGCCGTGCCGTAATAGAGCGAGCGGCAGGAGGAAAGCGCGTAATCGTCAAAGCCCGCCACGTCCAAATAGAACAGCGCCGTGCGGTGTCCCGTTGCGCCGTCCGTCTGAAGCACGTTTTTTATGCAGCGGCCTATGCGCCCATCGTAGAAATAAACGTATATACTGCCCTGCATGAAGAAGGAGCAGGATTCCGCGCGCGGCTCCCCGTGGGCGGGCGTGTGCCTGTCCAGAAGCTGCTCGGCGCGTATGTCAAGCGCCGCCGCAATATCGTAAAGCGTTTCAACGTCTATTGCAATGTCCCCCGTTTCATACTTTGAAAGCGTGGCCTTGCTTTTGTGTATCATGGCGGAAAGCTGGTCAAGCGTCAGCTTTTTTGCCCTGCGGTAAAGCCTTATTCTTGCGCCCACGCGCGCGTTTAGCTCCTTCATAGCCCTTATCCTTCGTATAGCGCATAATCGTGTTTCGTAAAAATCAACTTTTTGCGCTTTTTATGCCGAATCTTTTTAATTATTCCGCATATTATGCATTTATTATACCATAATTCTATTGTGAGTAAACAAATTTGAACATTAGTTTCGTAAAACGAGAAATTATATTATTTGCACCGCGCGCGGAATGAATGTATCCTACAAGCAGAGTATGTTTATATTCTAACAATATTCGGCGGAGGATACTTAGCTATGCGTAAGGGCGCAAAGGGTTCGCTTAAAGATATTATAGTTGTGGGCTTTGCCATGTTCGCCATATTCTTTGGCGCGGGCAACCTTATATTCCCGCCGTATCTGGGCATGATATCGGGAGAGGAATGGTTCAAGGGCTTTTTGTGCTTTATGATAGCCGATGGCGGCCTTGCCATAATGACCGTGCTTGCCATGATACGCTACGACGGCACAATATGGTGCATGCTGAAGCGGCTTTCCAAGCCCGCCGCCGGCCTGCTTGCAACAATAACAATGCTGTGCGTGGGGCCGCTGCTCTGCATACCGCGCACCTGCGCCACAACGTTTGAAATGGGCGTGCTGCCGCTGTTCCCCGAATGCAGCCCGTGGCTTTTCGGCGTGCTGTTCTTCGGCGCGGTGTTCGTGCTTACCGTGCGGCCCAATTCGGTTATAGATATAATAGGCAAGTTCCTTACGCCCGCGCTGCTTTTAACGCTCGGCGTGCTGTTTGCAAAGGGCGTAATATCCCCCATTGGCGGCATAAGCACCGCCGCGCCCGCCGTAAACGTGGCGCAGGAGGGTCTGCTTGCGGGGTATCAGACAATGGACGTGTTCGGCGCGCTCGCAATAACGCTTGTGGTGGTGAACACCGTAAAGGGCAAGGGCTACAAGGAGGAAAAGGCGCTCTTTAGCGTTGTGTCCAAATCAAGCCTTGTGGCCGTTGCGGGGCTGTTCCTTGTGTATTGCGCGCTCAGCTTCCTCGGCGCAACGTCATCGGAGCTTGACCTTGGCGCGGTGAATCAGGCGGGGCTTGTTGTTACAATAACGGAGCTTCTGCTTCAGCGCTTCGGCGTGGTGCTGCTTGCGGTTATAGTGCTTTTCGCCTGCCTTACAACGGCAATAGGCTTAACCTCATCCTCGGCGGAGTTCTTCTCCCGCCTTGTAAAGAATAAGGTAAGCTACCCCGTAATGGTCGGCATAGTATGCATCACGGGCACGGTCATAAGCACGGTCGGCATTTCCGCCATAATAGAGCTTGCTTCGCCCCTGCTCAACATAATATATCCCGTTGTGCTTACGCAGATAATACTTTCCTTCTTCAACGAAAAAATAGCCAACGACCATGTTTTCCGCGGCGCGGCTGTGGGCGCGTTCATAGTATGCATGCTGGAGGTAATATCCGGCTTCGGCGTGAATATACCTTACCTTAAATACCTGCCGTTTGCATCGGTGGGGCTTGCATGGCTGCTGCCCGCGGCGCTCGGCGGCGTGATAGGCGCGCTTATCCCCATGCGCCGCGCAAAGTACAAGCTTGCCGCGCAGAAGGCGTAAATGCTATAATAAATAAAACGAGCTTCTCCCCGCATGGCTTATGCGGGGAATTTTATAATGCGGAGGATATTATGCAGCAGCAAAAGGGCGCGTGCCTTATATGCGGCGAGCCGCTTGTGTATTTGAAGCAGGCGGAGGCCATGAAATGCAGCTTTTGCGGCAGGGAGGAGCCGAGCTACGCCAAATGCGGCGCGGGGCATTACGTTTGCGACGAATGCCACGCCAAGCGGGGCATAGAATCAATAATCGGCTATTGCATGGCGGCAAGCGGGCGCAACCCGATAGCCATGCTGACGGACATGATGAAAAGCCCGTATATACATATGCACGGGCCGGAGCATCACACAATGGTGGGCGCGGCGCTTATGACGGCATATAAAAACGCGGGCGGGGACATTGACCTTGCCGCCTGCCTTGCGGAGATGCAGAAGCGCGGCGCACGCTACCCGGGCGGCTCGTGCGGCTTTTGGGGCTGCTGCGGCGCTGCTGTAAGCGCGGGCATGTGCATGAGCATTATAACGGGCACAACGCCGCTTAGCGGCAAAACGTGGGGGCTATGCAACATAACCACCGCCCGTGCGCTGGAGGCAATAGGCCGCATAGGCGGGCCGCGCTGCTGCAAGCGGGACAGCTTTAC
>CABSAH010000066.1 GCA_902475645.1 uncultured Christensenellaceae bacterium
CTGAGGGGTTGAAACAGGCAAAGAGATGTAAGCTACGTTTTACTCCCTCCGTCTGCTCGTTGCACTCGCATCCACAACGCTGGTTGGAATATGGTCGTCTTGCCGCGCTATCGCTTGCAACACTCCCTATTCCGCCCGATTCTCCCCTCGCTTCATCGTCCACCGGACGCGCTCGGCTCGAATCCCTCGACAGGGAGGCTTTTGGCTTTGAGTTTATACTGTACCAAAAGGCTCCCCGTTCGGGGAGCTGTCGCCGCAAGGCGACTGAGGGGTTGAGGAAAACAACAGCTGCCGCGTTGCTCCCTACGCATACAAAAAAGCACCTGCCTTTGCAGATGCCTTTTGCTTGGTACACCCTCAGGGGCTCGAACCCTGGACACCCTGATTAAGAGTCAGGTGCTCTACCAGCTGAGCTAAGGGTGCGTGTGGAGCGGGAAACGGGGCTCGAACCCGCCACCTCTGCCTTGGCAAGGCAGCGCTCTACCAAATGAGCTATTCCCGCATTGCGCCTTTGCGCTTTGCCTGCGCCTTGGTGCTTTCCTCAGCGCGCTCGTATATTCTAAACCATGAAGCCGATTATGTCAAGCACCCGAACCGAAATTTTTTGCGCATTTTTGCCGTTAGCTTTCGCAATGCAGCAAAAAAGCCCGCATTATCGGGCTTTTTATTGGTCAAATTTCTATTCGTCCGCGTCCGTTATCAGCTCGCACACAACAACGCATCGCTGCGCGCTGGTTCCCGCGTTGCGGTCAAAATCGCCGTAGCAGGTTATAAGCGTCATCTTCGCCGTATCGCTTTCCATATCCATAACGCTCTCTGGATAATCGTCATACGGATAGAAGTCCACGCTCGTCACCTTGAAGTAAAGCACGCTGCCGTCCTCCCGCTCCACGGCTACCTGCTGCCCAATCTCCATGTTCCACAATACGGAGAAGCGGCCTATCTTGCCCTTCCAGCTTTTATGCCCGTTCACAAGCGCGTTGCCCTGCTCGCCCGGGGCGGGGCCGGGCGAATACCACGCCGCAACGTCGGGATTGTCTATCGTGTCCATCTGACCCTTCTTGTCGCCCTTCTCAATCAGCCCAACGGGGAAAACCTCCGTCATCACCTGCGCATCGGTGAAATATATCACCTTGGGCGCGGAGCGCGTGTACTGATACGGCGTGGGCGTAGGCTCAACGGTAGGCTCGGGCGTTTTGTTCGCATCGGGCGTTTCGTTCGCGTTGGGCGTGGCCGTGGGGGTAGGCGCGGCGGTGGGGGCAATGCTCTGCACGGGCGGGTCAACATAGTCGCTTATAAGCACATATTGGCGGATTATAAGCACCACGCCGCCTATCAGCAGCGCCGCGCTTATGCAATACAGTATGATATCCAGCGGTGTGAGCCGCTTTTTCTTCTTCGGTACGTTATTTTCCATGGCCTGATTATAGCATTACCGCCGTGCGTTGGCAAATTATACTTTGGCGTTTTGCGCAAAGTTTGTTTTTGCTTAACATTTTGCCATAAATATGGTATACTTATTTGTCTAATAAGTAATTTTGCTTTAGGAGTTGACTATGGATACAAGGAACGACATTGCGCTTGCAATATCCGCCGCAACGGGCATGAATGAAGCTGAGCTTGTCAGCTATATTGAAATACCGCCGGACAGCAGCATGGGGGACTATGCATTCCCCTGCTTCCGCCTTGCAAAGGCCATGCGCAAGGCTCCCGCGGCAATAGCGGCGGAGCTAAAGGATAAGCTTGCCCTGCCCGCGGGCATTACCCGCGCGGAGGCTGCGGGCGGCTACCTTAACTTTTTTGAGGATAGGGCAGGCGCTGCCGCGGCAACAATAATGCGCACGCTTAACGAAGGCGATAATTACGGCCACAGCAGCGAAGGGCAGGGGCGCAACGTTTGCGTGGAGTTTTCCTCCATCAATATTGCAA
The DNA here is from genome assembly GCA_902475645.1 of uncultured Christensenellaceae bacterium. Classification (GTDB taxonomy): domain Bacteria; phylum Bacillota; class Clostridia; order Christensenellales; family CAG-138; genus Phil1. Next base: position 1,930 of record CABSAH010000066.1, read on the forward strand.
AGCCCTTCCATATAGGCCATCTGCCCTCCACCGCCATAGGCAACAGCCTTAACAGGATATACAAGGCGCTTGGCTACAATACCATTGCCATAAACCACCTTGGCGACTGGGGCACCCAGTTCGGCAAAATGATAGTTGCATACAAAAAATGGGGCGGCGGCAAGCCCATAGAGCAATCCACCGTAAGGGAGCTGGTTAAGCTTTATGTCCGCTTCCATGAGGAGGCCGAAAGGGACGAAAGCCTTAACGATGAAGCCCGCGCATGGTTCAGGAAGATAGAGCAGGGCGATGCGGAGGCCGTTGACCTTTGGCAGCGCATGAAAACGCTCACGCTAAAGGAGGTGGGCGAGGTATATAAGCTCCTTGGCGTGGAGTTCGACAGCTACAACGGCGAAAGCTTTTATGAGGACAAGATGCAGGCCGTTATAGACGAGCTGGACGCTAAGGGTCTGCTTAAAACGGACAGCGGCGCAAGAATAGTTGACCTGAGCGAATACAATATGCCCCCCTGCATAATAGTAAAGTCCGACGGGGCAACCCTTTACGCCACGCGCGATTTGGCCGCGGCTATATACAGAAAGAACACATACGACTTTGCAAAGAGCCTGTACGTTGTTGCGTATCAGCAAAACCTGCATTTTAAGCAGTTCTTCAAGGTGCTGGAGCTTATGGGCAAGGCGTGGGTGAAGGACTGCGTGCATGTCAATTTCGGCATGGTATCAATGGAAGAAGGCACGCTTTCCACCCGCCACGGCAACGTTGTATATCTTGAGGATGTGCTTAACGCCGCAATAGACAAAACGCTTGATATCATAAAAGAAAAAAGCCCCGATTTGGAGGATAAGGAGGCTGCCGCGCGCGCCGTGGGCGTTGGCGCGGTCGTATGGGGGATGCTGTACAACAGCCGCATAAAGGATACCGTATTTTCGTGGAGCAAAATGCTCAATTTCGACGGCGAAACAGGCCCCTATGCGCAGTATACCCACGCGCGCTGCTGTTCCGTGCTGAGGAAGGCCAACGGCTACGACAGGGCGGGCATAGATTGCTCATTGCTTTCGGGTGAAGCCGAAACCGCGCTTATAAAGGCCATAGCCGCCTTCCCGGAGGTTGTCAGAGCCGCGGCGGAGAAGTACGAGCCGTATCTCATCGCCCGCGAGGTGATAGACGTTTGCTCCTGCTTCAACAGGTTCTATTACGACTGCCGCATAATGGATGACGACCCCGCCGTAAGGAACGCCCGCCTTGCGCTTTGCGATGCGGCGCGCATATGCATAAGGAACGGGCTGTACCTTGTTGGCCTTGAGGCGCCCGAAAGAATGTAATTTAAGCCCGTAAAGGAGATATACAAACATGCTTGATATAAAGCTTATACGCAACGACCCTGAGCTTGTTAAGGAGAACATACGCAAAAAGTTTCAGGATGAAAAGCTTGTGATGGTGGATGAGGTTGTGGCGCTGGACAGGGAATGGCGCGAGGATCATACCCGCGGCGACGTGCTGCGCAATCAGCGCAACGTGCTTTCCAAGCAGATAGGCGGCATGATGGCACGCGGAGAGCGCGACAAGGCCGAGGAAACCAAAAAAGAGGTTAAGGCCATGCAGGACGAGATGGCCGCCCTTGAAGCGCGCGAGGCGGAGCTGGAGGCCGAAATACGCAAGCGTATGCTTGTGATACCCAACATAATAGACCCTTCCGTGCCCATAGGCAGGGACGACAGCGAAAACGTTGAGCGCACCCGCTACGGCGAACCCGTTGTGCCCGATTTTGATATTCCCTACCATGTGGACATAATGGAAAGGGTGAACGGCATTGATATCGATGCTGCCCGCCGCGTGAGCGGCAACGGCTTCTATTACCTTAAAGGGGACATTGCCCGCCTGCACAGCGGCATATTGAGCTATGCGCGGGACTTTATGATAAACAAGGGCTTCACCTACTGCGTGCCGCCCTTCATGATACGCAGCGGCGTTGTAAGCGGGGTTATGAGCTTTGCCGAAATGGAAGGCATGATGTATAAGATAGAGAATGAGGATCTTTACCTTATCGGCACAAGCGAACACAGCATGATAGGCAGCTTTATAGATACCTTTATAGAAGAAGATACCCTGCCCCGCACGCTTACCAGCTACTCCCCCTGCTTCCGCAAGGAGGTTGGCGCGCACGGCATAGAGGAGCGCGGCGTATACAGGGTGCATCAATTTGAAAAGCAGGAAATGATTGTTGTATGCAAGCCGGAGGAGAGCATGGCGTGGTTCGATAAGCTTTGGAACTACACCGTTGATTTCTTCCGCAGCCTTGATATTCCCGTGCGCACCATTGAATGCTGCTCGGGCGATTTGGCGGATTTGAAGGTAAAGAGCGTTGACGTTGAGGCATGGAGCCCGCGCCAGCAGAAATACTTTGAGGTCGGCTCCTGCTCCAATTTGGGCGATGCGCAGGCAAGGCGCCTTGGCATACGCATAAAGAACAAGGAAAAGGGCAACTACTTTGCCCATACCCTGAACAACACCGTTGTTGCGCCGCCGCGCACGCTTATAGCCTTCCTTGAAAACAACCTTAGGGCGGACGGCAGCATTGCCATACCTGAGCCGCTGCGTATGTATATGGGCGGCAAGAGCGTTATTGAATAACGAAACCGGTGTTTTGGCCGAATAGCTGAGTTTTTCACCTGCGCGCAACCCGATGCAACCGCTCGTTGCGCGCTTTTTTATGCATGCAAAGCAGAATGTATTGCGCAACCGCGCCCCCGTGCGCTATGCTTAAGCCACAGAAAAGTTCGGGAGGTTACACCATGAATATTGAAATAGCAAACAGGCTTGTGCAGCTAAGGAAGCAGCACGGCTATTCGCAGGAGGAGCTGGCGGCAAAGCTGGGGCTTTCCCGTCAGGCGGTAAGCAAATGGGAGCGCGCGGAGGCCTCGCCAGATACGGATAATTTGATAATGCTAAGCCGCGTATACGGTATAAGCCTTGACGAGCTGCTTAAAACCGACGACCCCATCCCCGAGCCTAAGCCGGACAAGGGCGTTAAGGTCACCATAAACGGCAAGCCGCTGCGTTTTAATAAGGACGACGGCTTCTTCTTCAGCTACGGCGACGATGAGGACAATGGCTGCGCGGACTGCTCCGACGCTCAAATTGATGCCGATGGGCACATGGTTATAGAGCACGGGGAAAAAACATTTTGGCAGGAGTTTCCCTTCTCCATATTCGTGGCTATACTCTATCTCGGCCTTGGCTTTGCCTTCGGCCTTTGGCATCCGGGCTGGATAGTGTTTTTGACCATACCGGCGTATTCTTCAATAGTCGGCTGGTTCTCCGGCCGCCGCAGGCATTGCTTCCTGCGCGCCTTTCCCTATACCCTATTGGTCGCCATAGCTTTCCTTTGCATGGGCTGCATATGGGGCCTTTGGCATCCCGGCTGGATACTGTTCCTTACAATACCAATGTACTATGCCATAGTAAAGCCCATAGACCGCGCATACAGGCGCAGGCGCGGCATAAAGACAGAACGCGATGATGACGACGATATAGACGAGGATTGATATTCCATGCTTCACGGCGGGTGCTGCACGGCATCCGCCTTTTTTATATCAGCATATGTTATGGAAAGTAGCAAATGCCATTCGTTATATTTATAATCGACATGGAGTTTTTGGCAGAAAATGTCGAAAAGCTTTATTTATCAATATCGCGGCTATATAATCCGTAGGCATAGTTATAATATTATATTTGAGCAGGAGACAAAGCAGAATGAAAAATCGAATTGCCCTGCCGAACATTGCGGAAATATTTCCTTTCTGGCAGGATGTAAGCACAAAGGACCGCCATGAGCTATCGCGCTATATAAAATGCCGTGCGCTGGATCAGGGCGACGTATTCTTCAGCGACGATGAGCTGACCGTGTCCACATTGTATGTTTCAAGCGGTGAACTATGCTATTACACCATAAACGAAAACGGGCGCGACACAACGCTCTATCGCCTGTACAAGGGTCAGTACAGCAGCTTTCTTGAAGCAAGGCTGTACGATAGCCAAAGCTATCCGCTCATGATGCAGGCAGAGCTGCCGAGCGAGATTTATTCCATAGCGCCGGAGGTATCAAGGTATCTTTACAAAAGCTATCCCTCCGTGCAGAAATTCGAGCGCGATATTTTCTATGAGCGCAGCTCCTTCGTTATGGATTCGTTGCAGCGTATGCTTTCAATAAGCAGCCGACAGCGCCTTGCAATGTTTTTGGTGGATGAAACGCAGCGCAGCGGCAGCCGCACCATTGTTATGACGCAGGAGCAGATAGGCCGCTACGTTGGCACGCACCGCGAAATGATATCCCGAATGATGAACGTATTCGCGCGGCGCGGCATAGTGCGCATGAGGCGCGGCCGGATAGAGGTGCTGAATATAAACGAATTAAAGAAAATAGCGCAATAGCGCATTACAGGCCGCGTATACGCACTTCCGTCACGCGGCCTATTATGTCCGCCTCGCTGCGCGGAACTATCATCGGTTCGTATTTCGTATTCGCGGGAATCAGCATAAGCGAATCGCCAACGGTTTTAACCTTGCGCAGCAAAACCTCGTCGCCAAGGCGCACAACGGCTATGCGCCCGTTTTCAACGCTCGGCTGCATTCTTACAAGCACCAGCGCGCCCTCGGGTATAAATTCGCCCTCCATGCAGTCCCCCTCCACCTGCATATAAAAGTATTCGCCGGCAACGGCCTCGTTAGCCGCAACGGGGATATATTCCTCTATGTTTTCATCGGCAAGTATCGGCAGCCCCGCATGCACGCGGCCCACAAGCGGCACGCCCACGCTATCCTCCAATTTCATAAGGCGGGCGGAAACGGTTGCGCGGGACTTAAAAAGCGGCGTTACCATTGTGCTTTCGCGGCAAAGAAGATAATCCGCGCTGACATCGAAAAAATCGCACAGCTTCATAAGCATTTCGTTCGGCAGCGCAACCCTGCCCGTTTCGTATTTGCAAACGGCCGCCTTCTGCACGCCAAGCACATTGCCTAAATCCTCCTGAGACAGGTGCTTTGCTTTTCTCAATTCCTTCAGTCTGTTCATGCGGCCCTCCAAAATCGTTTTCTATATTGTATCCTATAAAGAAATGCAATGCAAGCATTATTTTATTCCGATTTTAGCAAAAAAAGCTCAAAAAAGCGCTTGACAGTATCCTTGTTGGATATTATAATGGGTTCAAGGTCAGTGATGACCACGAAATTTCCAAATAAGCCACTCGTCATTGTCGCCATCGGGTTTCCGAAGCGGATATGCGGCGGCTTTACGGAGCAGCGGAGGTACATAATGAATTACTTTGGTTTGTTTTTCTCTTTCATGATTCCCAGCATCATTTTGGGCTTTATGATAGCCGCCGCCTGCATACAGGAAAGGGCTATCCGCCGCCGCCGTGCGCAGCAGAAGCAGCCCGTTAAGCGTGGCGCAAGCTCCGTGCGCAGCTATGCCCCCGCCCATAAAGCCGCGCATGTAAACGCGGTCAAGTCCGATAAATCAAAGCTGTATATATACGATATGAACGCGGCTTAATACCGCCCGTTTTGCATAACTTAGCTTATCTGCCGTGCGGACCGAATCCCCTATCGGCGATAAAATAAAATAATATTATATGTGCCAACCGAAGCGGCGCCCGATACGGGGCGCTGTTTTGGTATGCAAAAAATTATTGACAAACGATAATTCCAATGCTATTATAAAGCCGTAAATTATCGTTAAACAATAATATTAGGAGGTACATATGAAGCATAACAAAGCTGCACTGTATGCGCTGTGCGCATTGGCCGTGCTGGGCGCGGCGGCGGCAATATTGTTCAGTGCGGCGGATATTGCCCGCGCGGTGCTGTGCTATCCGCTTAAGGCTATGGGTATGGCGCTGCGCAGTCTTTCCCTTGCGGGCGGCGCGCTTAATGCGGTATCGATAGCCTTTTACGCCGCCGTATCGCTTCTGCCCTCAGTATTTGCGGTCATATTCGCCCGCAGGCGCGGCTGCGTAAGGGCGGACGGCATACTGTATATGCTCACCGTTGTGCTGTTTGCGGCGCTGTATATTTCCGTAAACCCCGGCATTTTGCGCAGTATCTTACCAGGCGAGCTGCTCGGCACGCCCGCGGCCTATGATATTGCATTGGGCGCACTCAATTCGCTTATATATTCGCTTGTGCTATGCTTTTTGGTGCTGCGTGCGGCAAGTCGCCTATCCTCCGGCGGCACGGACAAGCTGCTTGCCGCGGGCGCGTGGCTGCTTTATGCGCTGTGCGCGGTGCTTGCGTTCGCGCTTGCCTACGGCGCGGCATCCGCCGTTGCGGCGTCGCTTAAATCGGCTCGGCTGCTTGATATATGCGTATGCATACTCCGCGCCGCCGTTGACGCGCTGCCGGGCGTATTCGGCATATTGCTTGCCCTTTCGGGCGCAGGGCTGCTCTTAACCATGCGCGGCGGCCCCTTCTGCGATGCGGCGGTAAGCACGGCGCAGCGGCTCAGCCGCCTTGCGATTATCGGCCTTAAAGCCTCTGTAATAAGCTGCGCCGCGTTCAATGCCGTGCAGCTTGCGCTTGCGGGCGGGCTTAGCAGCGTTAACGTTTCGGCGAACATACCGCTTGCGGGCGTGCTTTTTGCCCTGCTTGCGCTTATATTCAGCCGCCTTATTGCCGAATCGAAGCGCATTAAGGACGATAACGACAGCATCATTTAGGGTAAGCTTATGGCGATAGACGTAAATCTTGACGAAATGCTCAAGCGCCGCGGCATTACGGGAAAGGAGCTTTGCGCAATGGTGGGCATAACCGAAGCCAACCTTTCCATACTGCGCAGCGGAAAGGGCAAGGGCGTGCGCTTCCATACGCT
>CABSAH010000067.1 GCA_902475645.1 uncultured Christensenellaceae bacterium
TTGCACAAACCAAAAGGCTCCCTCTTAGAGGGAGCTGGAAATTCGCTGTAAGCGAATTTTCTGAGGGAGTCCGGTTAACTGAGGGGTTGAAACAAACAAAGAGCTGCAAGCTTATTTTGACTCCCTCCGTCTTTTGCTTCGCAAAAGCCACCTCCCTCGACAGGGAGGCTTTTGGATTTCGAGTTTATACTGTACCAAAAGGCTCCCTCTTAGAGGGAGCTGGAAATTCGCTGTAAGCGAATTTTCTGAGGGAGTCCGGTTAACTGAGGGGTTGAAACAAACAAAGAGCTGCAAGCTTATTTTAACTCCCTCCGTCTTTTGCTTCGCAAAATCCACCTCCCTCAGGGATGGAGGCGGGCGGGTGAGCAAACAAACAGCAGCCCCGTTGCAACCCCTCTTAATTCCTAATTCCTAATTCCACATTCCTAAAAAAACGCTCCCCTGCTTTTGCAAAGGAGCGGATGCTTTGTGCTTTTTTAAGGCTTTATCACGCGGCGGGGGTTACGCTGGTGGTGTGGGGGTTGACGCCCTCGTACCAATAGAGGAAGCCTTCCATGTCGATCTTGTCGCCGATGGAGAGGTTCTTCACGGCGTTGTAAACCTCGGTGGTATTGTCGCACAGGTAGGATTCAACGGTGAAGGTATAGGTGTTTTCGCCCAAGGTCACGTTGAAATACAGGTCGTCGCCGTCCTGACCGGAGCCGTCCCACTTGTAAAGGAATGCAACGTCATTGCCGCTTTCGTCCTGACCGGCGGCGGCAACGGTCATGCCCTTGAAGGACACGAACTCGTTCTGATGCTTGATAAGCTCATCGGTGCCGAGCATGGAGGTAACGTCCAGCGCGCTGGCAACGAAGTTACCTTCTTCAATTTCAAATGTAGCGTCCATTATTTCAACCTCGCCGCTCCATTCGGCCTTGTAGCCGGTTGCCTTTATCTTGGTGCCCTTTTCCAGCTTGGCATAATCCTCCTGGGAGCAGGCCATGTTGTAAAGGAAGTATGCGCCGTCCTTATCCTGGGCGTAAACGGTAGCCTTATCATCCCACCAGGACTGCTTGGCCTGAACATAGGCTTCTATAACGACCTGGGAATCGATATCCGCGGCAACATACTCGGCATAGGTCATTACGCCTTCGCCCTTTACGTCGGCATCGGGCTTATCGGCAGCATTGTTTGCGCAGGCGGCGAAGCCGGCAGCAAAGGCAACAACCAACAGGATAGCTAAGAACTTCTTCATTTTTGTTCTCCTTTTTATTTTATGACGCCCGTTTTTCCCTTACCGGGAACGGGAGCCAATAAGATTATAAAACAAAAAAACAATAAATCAATACAAAAACGCTAAATATAAACTTATCAATCCCTTTTGCGGCGTTTTTGCTTCGCCTTGCCGTATGCGGCGTATGCAATAATAAGCGCCCATACCGCGCAAAGCCCAATAAGCAGCGCGCGGGAGGATGCGGGCAGCGGCCCAAGTTCCTCCTTGCCGCCCGCCGCCGATGCATCGGCATTATCCAGGCGGTAAAGCGAAATAACATCGGCAAACAGCTTTTGCATATATGCATCGTCTATCGTTTCTTTGCGGCGCACGGATTTTGCCGTGTTTTCAATAAGCTGACCCGCCGCATCGCGCAGGGAGGCGGAGCCGTTGTATACGGGCGTTGTGAACGTGTTATCCACGTTTTCAAGCAGCATATTCACGGCGCTTAGCTTAACGCCGTAATGCTCCGCGTCGTTTGCCGTGCTTGAAAGATATTCGGCGTAGTCCGCATCGGCGCGCGCGGTATCGGTAACGGGAACATAGCCCTCGGTTTCGGAATAGGCTATCTGTACGCCGTCCGTCAAAAGGTATTGGCAGAACAGCCACGATGCAAGCACCTCGTTGCCGTCCGCCTTGTTGAAAACGCATACGCTCGGCCCCTGCGACATCATTTTGGGCGCATCGGGGTTAAGCTGGGGAACGGTGCGCACGGCGGTTTCAAAGCGCACAAGCTTATCCGCGCTTATGTCCGAAAGCGGGGCGTCCGTACCCATCCATGTTGAGCCGGCGGTGGAGTCGATTGCGAATACGCATTGCCCCGCGTTCAAAAAATTGGCGGGATAGCCCGATATTTTGAACGTTGAAAACGCGCCGCTTTGGGTGTGCTCGGCTATTGTGTAAAGCAGCTCCTCGGTGCGGTCGTTGAACATAAGGGCGTTGCCGTCGCCGTCCGAATACGGCGCGCCGCTCTGTTCAAGCAATGTTATCATCATATTGTCCGTGGATTTGTATATGAACGGTATCATAACGTTCTGCCCGTTAAGCTTGTATGTGCCGTCCGCATTCTTTTCCGCCGCAGCCTCGGATACCTGCCATATAAAGTCCCATGTAAGCGTATCGGGCAGCGTAAAGCCCAGCCTTTCAACATAGTCCCTGTTTATATAGCAGGCCTCGGTGGAGCGCATGAACGGCAGCGCATAGTAATGCTCCCCAATGCGGCATTCGTCAAGGTACTTTGAAACGATGCGCTCGGCCTTGGGCGTTGTGAACTTCAGCTCGCTCCCGCCCAAGCCGTATCGGCTGTCCGTCATCAGCTCATCCAGCGGAACAACAACGTTTGCGCCCGTAAGGTAGGTGGCTATATGGTCGGGATAGGTTATGCATACGTTTGGCGTGGTTCCGGTTGCAATGTTTGTTATAACGTCGTTGTATATCCTGCCGTAGTCCGTATAAAGCCTAAGGTTTATTTTAATGTTTGGGTAAAGCGCCTCAAAGTCGCTTATGGAGCGTTCGTATATCCTTGTTTGGTTCTTGTTGGTATCGTTCTTTGCCCAGAAGGTTATTTCGTATCGGCGCGATGTGTCGAATTCATCGGGCATTGCGAATGCGTCCATGCCGCGGGAGCCGTGGCACGCCGTAAGCGCACAGCAGAGCATAATGAGCGTAAGTATAAGGCATACGGGTTTTGTTATGCGGCTCATCCCTTCAATCCTCCCCTTGAAACGCCTTCCATTATCTTTTTCCTGAAAATCAGGAACAGCGCAATGAGCGGCACGGATATTGCAACCACCGCCGCCATCATTGCGGGAATATTGTCCCGCCCGAAGCCGCCCTCGCGTATGGCCTGTATTCCGCCGGAAACGAGGAAATAGCGGCTGTCGTCCGTTATAAGGCGCGGCCAAACATAGCTGTTCCAACATTCAATTACCTTTAGTATTATTATTGTAACAAGCGTTGGGCTGCATATGGGTATAAGCACGCGGGTAAGATAGGTCATATCCGATGCGCCGTCCACCTTGGAGGCATAATAAAGCTCGTCCGGCACCTGCGCAAAATTCTCCTTGAGCAAATATATATAGAATACGCTTGTTACGGAAGGCAGTATAAGCCCCGTGAACGTGTTGCGAAGGTTCATATCCGTTATTGTGACAAAGTTGGTTATTATCACAAGCTCGTTTGGAATCATCATAAGCGAAAGCAGCAGCGCGAACGCAATGCGCTTGCCGCGGAATTCAAGCCGCGCGAACGCAAACGCCGCAAGCGTTATTACGGCAAGCATAAGCGCCGTGGTTATAACGGTAAACAGCAGCGTGTTCATAAAATACCGCGCCAGCGGCACGGCCGTAAACGCCTCGGCATAGTTTGCAAGCGTTGGGTAAAGGGTGAAGAACTTGGGTATGTATTCCGAATTATACGCGCCGTAATCCTTTAACGATGTAAGCACCATCCAGTAAAACGGGAACAATACAATTATTGCCCACAGCGCAAGAAAAACGTATTTAATAGCCGTCCATATGCCGCGCCTTATTTTGGCCCTGCGTGTTATTTCGCCGTAATCGCCGCCGTTACGCATGGTTAAGCCTCCTTAATAATGCACATGCTTTTTGCTTATCATAAGGTTTATGCACGTTATGGTAAGCACAATGGCAAAAAGCAGTATTGCCGCGGCGGAAGCGAAGGAAGGATAGCCGCCGCTGTTGCCGTAGAGCATATCGTATATATAGCCGACTATTGTGTTCATGCCGGCGGCGTTAAGATCCGTGCCGAAAAGAGCCACGGCGTCGCTATACGCCTTGAACGCGCCTATGAAGCCGGTTATTACAAGATAGAATATCATGGGCGATATCATGGGCAGCGTTATTCGCGTGAAAACGGCCGCGCCCGTTGCGCCGTCTATACGGGCGGCGTTGTAATACGTTTCGTCAACCGAGGCAAGCGCGCTTGTAAGTATAAGCACCTTGAACGGCATTACTATCCATATTGTATATATGCTTAAAACGAGCATTTTCGCCCAATACGGCCCGCTTATAAAGTCCACGCTCCTGCCGCCGAACAGGTTTATAAGCAAATTTATAAGCCCCTCCGTATACGGCGTTTTTTTGAACAGTATCATGAACACCAGGCCGACGGCCAGCGTATTTGTTACATATGGCAGGAAGTATACGGTTTGGAAAAGGTTTCTCAGCTTTTCTATGGAGCTTAGCGCAAGCGATATTACAAGCGCAAGCGAGGTTGAAAGCGGAACGGTTATTATAACCAGCAGAAATGTGTTCTTCAGCGCCTGCAAAAAATACGGATCGCGCAGAACGTAAGAGTAATTGTACAGCCCCACGCCGAAAAATGTTTGGGAGGCGGAATTATACCCTTCCTCAAACGAATAAACGAACACGTCTATAAGCGGGTATATCATAAATACGCCCAGGAACGCCATTGTCGGCAGCAGATACAGCCATGCCTTATTGCTTTGCTTTTCCATACTAAGCCGCTTAGGAATCCTTTCGCTTTTATGGATATTACTATATCATACCGCCGCGCCTTTTTCCACCGCCCAACGTCAAAAAGCCCGCGCAACGCGGCGCAGGCTTTTTGTTTTATCGGTTTATTCGGCCTTTACGGAGCCTTCGCGCTCCGCGCGGCGGCGGGCTATGCGCTCGCGCCGCTTCTGCTCCTCGCGGCGGTGATGCAAAATAACGTATATGAGCGCGGCGGCAAGCAGCACCGCAACGGCTATCATAATATACAAAAGCGTATTGTCCGCGCCCTTTGCGCTGTCGGCGTCGGCTCCTTCATCGGGCGCGGGTGCGGGCGTAGCGGGCGCTGCGGCATCATCGGGCGCGGCGCCGTCCATAACGGGGCGGGCGGGCATAACGGCGTAGCGCTGCATGGAGCTATCCTCAACGCTGTATGTATAAAAGCCCGTTTCGCCCTTTGGGTTGCGGGCATAGAGCAGATATATTTCGCCCTGCGCGTCATTGGATACCCATGCGCGGTATTCCGTTTCGTCAATGCTGAGCGTGGTTTCCGCAAAGCCCGCCGGTATGCTAACGCCTTCGTCCGGTTCAAGTATTATATAAGACCTTGATGCGCTCGATACGGTTTTGTAGGGATAAAGCGTATCGTTGGCCTCGTCATATATATGGTAGCCGCCTATTGCGCCCGTGTCGTCCGTAACGTATAGCAGCAGGGGCGCGTCGCTGTCCGCAACCTCTGCGGCGGCAACGGCTTCGCCGTGGTAGGTGTATTCGCTTTCCGTGTAGCGCGAAGGCACTGTAACGTTTTCTATGCTGCGCCAAACGTACATATCGCCCTCTGCGCCCTTCACGTTATGTGCCTTTACGCCCTCCTTGGCGTAGCTTATAGGCTCCGGCGTGGGCGTGGGCTCGGGGCCGGGCAGTATCTTAACCGCCGCCTTGCTTTCCGCCGTGCCCTGCTCCTTTCCGCCGTAATTCAATATTTTGGTCATGCTGAACACAACCTCCGCATTGCCCTCTGCAAGCGCCTTGAACCTTATGCGCGCGCTCAGGCTGCTTTCTCCGCCCTTTGAAAGGGATACCATGCTTATGTAGCCGTCGCCCGCGCCGCCCTCGGCCCCGTCAAAGCTCAATAGGCTTGTGTCGTATGCAAAGTTGCCCTCCGCGGCGGAAAGCTTATCGCCCTTCAGGGTTATGGTTATTTCAACCGTGTCCCCCGCGCTCACCTCCGCCCTGTCGGTCTGCACGTCAAGCGCCGTATCGGCATATGCCGCGGCGCAGATCAGCATTATTGAAAGGGAAAGTATTATAGCCGTAAGTCTTTTTGTCATAATGGTCAGCCCTCCTGCTTCAGGCTGCCGTCGCCGTTTATATGGCGCAGCAGCGTTATAATGTCGCCAAGCTCCGTTTTGCCGTTGTGGTCCGCGTCCGCGGCGGCAAGGTATGCCCCGCCAAGGAGCTTTATATGCAGCATGTGGTTCTGTATGGCAAGTATATCGTCGCCGTCTATTTTGCCGTTGCCGTCCGTATCGCCGAATATCACTATGGGAATATCGCAATACTTTGCGCCGTTTTCATAGCTTATCCTTACAAAGCAGCCCGTGCCTACCGTGCCGGAAGCCTCCGCGCCCTTTGCGTTCATTATGCTCAATTTGCCGTCCTTGCAGGAAAGATTTTTCAGCATATCCTCCGCGCTTGTACCCGGCTCAACGCCCGTTATTGCGGCGGCGGAAACGGCGTATTTGCCGCTTTCAATATTCGGCGCTGCGGCGTAGTCGGTAAACGTGCCAAGTATAGTGTCTATATAATAAAACGAAAGTATTTCGCCGTAGCTTTGGCCAAGCCTTGCGCGCACCTGTGCGCTTCTTTGGCTCATGCCCACGCCATGCCCCCAGCGGCGCATGGTCAAATTCCAGCCGCCCTGCGTCCGCTCCGCGCCGTACATCCTAAGCCGCGTCCGCTTTGCGCCTATTTTGCCAAGCGTATTATTGAAGCTGCCGAACGAAAGCTCATTCAGCGCAAGGCTTATTGTAAGCTGGCCCTCCCTTTGCCCATTTGAGACCAAAAGGGCTATCTCCGCCCGCGTATAGCAGCGGCTGCCGCCCGCATGCTCCGGCTCCGTGGGCGTTACGGCAATGGTTGAAAGCAGCGTTACGCTTTCGCCCGCGGCTTCGTTTGCGGCGCGCTGAATGGCGCTTAGCACCTCCGCGTCCATAATGGCGCGCGTTTCGTCCGTGTATTTATCGGGTATGAACGAAAGCTCCTCTATGCTCGATGCGTTCATCAGGTCATATGGGTCGTCAACAATGGCGTAGAACGGCTCATCGCTGTCCCATACGTTTTTTGGCGTATCCGTCTGCCCGCCGTTTGAGGAGGAATAGTACGCCTCCACTATTTTGTTTTCGTATGTCAAAAGCTGGCCTGCCGTTGCGTCCACGGCGGCTATTGCGCGGCGGTTCTTGCTTGCGTAGCCATGATAGGTTTGATCCTTTGCCGTATCCACCAAATCGTAGGAGCGCGACTGATAGCGGTAGCAGCGGCTTAATGCAAAGCTGCGCGCGCACACCGCCTGCGCCTTAAGCGCGTCTATGGGGAAGGAATTGCTCATTTCGTTCGGCACAACGCCGTAAAGATACTGCTCCATGGGCAATGTGTTGATTGCGCGCAGGCTCCCTTCCACAACGTCAAACGTTATATTGCCAAGATAGGTGCAGGTGCCGTGTTCGCTGTTTCTAAGGCGTATATAGTCCGTGCGTTCGCCGTAATGCGCGCTTTTCAGCGTCAGCGACGGCGCGGTTACGGTTTTGTTCGCAAATGCTATGCTAACCCGCCCGCCCGCGGCCTTTACGGTAAGCTCCTCCGTGCCGACGCTCACGCCGCCGTCCTCAAGCAGCGTAAATTCGCCGACGGGGGTGAATTTAAGGCTTGTCCTGTCGCCTATTGAAAGCTTAATGCGCACGTTCTGTCCAAAGCCCTCCGCGGCCCTGGCAAACGCGGCGCAGGGCAAAAGGAACAGCAGCGAGAGCGCGCACGCAATCAAACGGTATGCTCGTTTCATGCTATGCCCCCTTTTTATAAAAATGATGATATATGGATAATCATACACTAACACAGCCCCGTCCACAAGTGCGCCCTGTATGCAATTATATGAACAAACGGTAAATCTTTATACGGCGCAAATGGCCGTATGCGGCGCATACGCTTGACAATTTGCCCATAAACACGGATAATTAGTGAATCATAGGCTTTTGCCTCCGCGCTTTATTTATTATTATTTGCCGGCGCGGCGGCGGTATTTTATTTTGGAGGACTTATATGCCATTATTCAAAAAATGCGAGGATTACGTTTATATCCGCGAGCTTGTGGACAGGGGTATATACCCCTATTTTCACGAGCTGGAGTCAAGGCAGGATATAGAGGTAATGATGGAAGGCAAGCGCAGGATAATGCTTGGCAGCAATAATTATCTTGGGCTTACCGTGAACGAGGACGTTATAAACGCGGGCGTACAGGCCATGCTGCAATACGGCACGGGCTGCTCCGGCTCCCGCTTCCTTAACGGCACGCTTGACCTTCATAACAAGCTGGAGCGCGAATTGGCCGATTTTTTGGGCACGGAGGACTGCGTAACGTTTTCCACGGGCTTTCAATCCAACCTTGGCATAATCAGCGCAATATGCGGGCGGCAGGATTATATTTTTAACGACCGCGAAAACCACGCCAGCATTTACGACGGATGCAGGCTGAGCTATGCAAAGGTGACGCGCTATCGCCATAACGACATGGCGGACCTTGAAAAGCGCCTTGCCGAAACCCCGATAGACGCGGGCAAGCTGATAGTTACGGACGGCGTGTTCAGCATGAGCGGCGATATTTGCCGCCTGCCGGACATTGCGGAGCTTGCGCATAAATACAAAGCCCGCATAATGGTGGACGATGCGCACGGCCTTGGCGTTATAGGCAAGGGCGGCCGCGGCACGGCAAGCTATTTCGGCCTTGAAAAAGA
>CABSAH010000068.1 GCA_902475645.1 uncultured Christensenellaceae bacterium
CATATCCGCAATGCAATAAATATAAAGTCGGCAAAAAAGTATTGAAAAGCATGACTTTAACCTGTTCCATAAGGCGAAAGGATATGTTACAATATATATAATCCTATCCGAAAAGGGGGGATGCGGCGATGGCTCCGCGCAAAGGGAAAAAGAAAAGCGAATATGACGGGCTTACGCTTGAAAAGCTCGATAAGCTTAAAACCCGGGCTATGATCATGGAAGAACGCATAAATATCATGGGCGAGAAGTGCATGGTCAAAAGCGGAACGCTTTGCGATTCCGAAATGAGCAGCCTGAGCAACGAATATGAGGACATATGCTTGGATATTGAAAAGCGTGAAGCGCTGCTTGAATCGCTTAAAAAAGAGGAATGATGCAGCGTGAACTTTTTGGGCCGAGTTGTACTTATGAACAAATGGTAAACGCGCGCTTACAGCCGTTTATATTAAAACGATTATAATGTATAATAAATAAAAAAGTACCGGAGTTTCCGGCGGGAAGGGGTGCGCTCGCCTTGTCGTATGACGTATTTGTAAAGGCTATTGCTTCCGGATTGAGTCAAATCCGTATACTGGATTTTATAGACATAATCATTATAGCCGTAATAATCTATAAATTGATAGTTTTAACCAAGGAGACGCGCGCCTATCAGGTGCTTAAGGGCATGGGCGTGCTGTTCCTTTGCGCCGTTGCGTGCGATTTGCTGCAAATTCAAACGTTAAGCTGGCTTTTAAGCTCGTTCCTCAGCAGCGGCTTGCTGCTGGCCGTGGTGCTGTTCCAGCCGGAATTCAGGCGCGCGCTTGAGCATATCGGCCGCGGGAATCTTTTCGATAAATCCGTATTGAACGGCTTTAGTCAGGAGGATTCTGCAATAGTATCCGAATTGCAGCTTGCGATAACGGATTTGGCAAAGCGCAGGGTCGGCGCGCTGATAGTTATAGAGCAAAAAACGGCGCTTGGCGACATTGCCTCGACCGGCACGAGAATAGACGGCGTTATATCCGCCCCGCTGGTGGAAAACATATTTGAACCGAATACGCCCCTGCATGACGGAGCAATGATAATAAGAGACAGGCAGATAATTGCCGCGGCATGCATACTTCCGCTTGCGGAGAATTTGAGCGTTGCAAGGGAGCTTGGCACAAGGCATCGCGCAGCGCTTGGCATATCCACCGTGTCGGACAGCATAACGATTGTTGTCAGCGAAGAAACGGGCGTTATATCCTATGCACGCGACGGAAAGCTTGTGCGCTATGTTGACAGCCGCGCGCTGAAGGATTTGCTTGAAACCATATTTATACGCGGCGGCGCGTCGCCGCTTGCAATGCTTAAGCGGAGGGCAAAAAAATGAAAAAGAACACCAAAATGGGCTCCGCGCTGAAAACGTGGCTGAAAAACGCTTTTACAAAAAACATAGCTTTGAAAATAGTATCGCTCATATTCGCCATGCTCCTTTGGGGCTATGTATTGATGAGCGAAAACCCGCTCCGCACCAAAACGCTTACCAATGTTCCCATAAGCGTTGAAGGAGAGGCGGATCTTATAGCGCGCAGGCTTGTGCTTTCAGGAAATAAGGATTACGGCAGCGTTACCGTGCGCGTAAGCACGCAGCTTACCTCCTATGCCAACCTTACCGCGGATGATATCACCGCCAGCATAAACCTTTCCAATATAACCTCCACGGGCGAGCATGAGGTAATGATAATCGCACGCAGCGCAGCAGGTACTACCGTAAGCGTATCGCCCGATCATATTAAGGTGAACGTGGATAATTTGGTTTCAAGGGCGATACCCGTTGAAATAGAGCTTAAAGGTGAGCTGAACGAAGGCTACTGGGCAGGAGAGCCTATTTGCAGCCGCAATACGATAGATATTGAAGGCCCGCTTGAATATGTGAGCAGGATTGACAGCGCC
Source organism: uncultured Christensenellaceae bacterium (assembly GCA_902475645.1). Taxonomy (GTDB): domain Bacteria; phylum Bacillota; class Clostridia; order Christensenellales; family CAG-138; genus Phil1. The sequence continues at coordinate 1,915 of CABSAH010000068.1, forward strand.
AAGGGCGTGCTGGACATAGAATCGGTCACAAGCAGCATAAACAAGTCGGTTTTGCTTACGCTTTATGATAAGGAAGGCAACGAGCTGGATGCGGATTTGTTTTACAGTAAGCTTCCCTCCGTAACGGTGCGCATGGAGATAATGCCCATGAAAACCGTGCCGATAGACGTTGAAAGCGCAATAAAGGGCAAGGACGATATACCGAAGAACTATGAGCTTGTGGGCTACGGCGTTAACGGCACGGGCAATGTGCGCATAGTGGGCGAGCAGGATATTCTGGATGCAATAAGCTCCATAGGTATTGACTTTATCGATGTTTCCGGAGTTACTGACAGCATTGTGCAGGATGTATCGCTGGTGATACCGGAAGGCGTAAGGCTGCTTGATGAAGATACCGTAAGCCTGTATATAAACATTCGGGAAAAGACCGGCGAAGCGATGTTCAACAGCGTGCCAATAAATATAGAGCATTTGGGGCGCAAGCTGAACGCGCAGCTAAGCGCGGATACGGCGGATGTGTACCTCAGCGGCCGGGTGAGCCTAATCAACCACATAGACCGAAGCGATGTTGAGCTATATGTAGACCTGAGCGGGCTTGAAGCGGGCGTGCATCAGGTGCCCGTTGAAATAAGGCTGCCTAAGGAGGAAATGGAGAACGAGCTTACATGCGTTATGAGCATAGAAACGGTATCCGTTACAATACATTGATATGCCGATAGTACTTAATCAGATAAAACTACCGATAGAAGAAAACGAGTCCTCGCTGAACGCATATGCGGCGAGGGCTCTTGCCGTTCCTACAAATGCAATACGCGGACTGCGCGTGGTGCGCATTTCGCTTGACGCGCGCAAAAAGGATGCCATAGCGTTCAACTATACGGTAGAGGCAACGCTAAGCCCGCAGGATGAAGCACGCCTTGTTAAGAAGGGCTTTATGCTTGCTCAGCCGCTTAAACAGGGCGAGCCGATATTCGGCACAAAGCCGCTCGATAAGCCCGTTATAGTTGTGGGCCTTGGCCCGGCGGGGCTTTTTGCGGCATATACGCTGGCAAAATACGGCTATAAGCCGTTGGTTTTGGAGCGCGGCAAGTGCGTGGACGAAAGGCAGAAGGATGTGGAAACATTCTGGCAAACGGGCAGGCTGAACACTGAAAGCAACGTTATGTTTGGCGAGGGCGGGGCAGGCACGTTTTCCGACGGAAAGCTGACCACGCGAATAAAAGACCCGCGCGCACACAGGGTTATAGAGCTGCTGCACCGCTTCGGCGCGCCGGAGGAGATAACCGTTATGGCAAAGCCGCATATAGGCACGGATAGGCTTATAGAAACGGTTAGGAACATACGGCGGGAGATTGCCGCACTCGGCGGCGAGGTGCGCTTTGAAGCCAAACTCAGCGGCATAGAGCGCGAAGGCGACCGCATAGGCGCGGCAATAGTGCATACGCCGCACGGCGAAGAACGCATAGAGTGCAGTGCGCTTATATTGGCAGCGGGGCAGGGCGGCAGGGATACATATGAGCTGCTGCTGAATGCGGGCATAGAGCTTTTGCCCAAGCCCTTTGCGGCGGGTGTTCGCATTGAGCATCCGCGCGAGATGATTGACCGCGCGCAATACGGCAGGCATATGGATAATCCGCGGCTCGGCGCGGCAGAATATCAGCTTACGTCCCAGCAGGGGGACAGGGGAGTATATACATTCTGTATGTGTCCCGGCGGCGTTGTGGTTGCGTCGTCATCGGGGCGTGGGCAGGTTGTTGTAAACGGCATGAGCTACTATGCCAGAAACGGTGAAAACTCCAACGCAGCCGTGGTGGTGCAGGTTGGCGAAAAGGACTATCCGGCAGGGCCGCTCGGCGGGCTTGATTTCCGCGATAGGCTTGAAAAGGCGGCGTTTATTGCGGGCGGGGCTGATTACCGTGCCCCGGCGTGTACGGTGGGCGCGCTTAACGGCAAGCCTACGGCATTCGCCTCGGTAAGGCCAACGTATCGCCCGGGCGTAAAGGCGGCCGATATGCACGATGTGCTGCTGGACTTCATGTATGAAGGCATACGGCTCGGGCTTAAGGACTTCGGGCGCAGGCTTAAAGGCTACGATATGGCGGATGCGGTCATAACCGCCGTGGAAAGCCGCACAAGCTCCCCTGTAAGAATACCGCGCACCGTTACGGGCGAAGCCACGCGCATGGCGGGTCTGTACCCTGTTGGCGAGGGCGCGGGCTATGCGGGCGGCATAGTGAGCGCGGCTGTGGACGGGATGAAGGCCGCGGAGCATATTATGGCAATATATAAGGGAGCATAATGTGCTGAAGCTTATTAAACCCGAAATAAGGCAGCTTGCATACAGGCAAAGGCTTATTGCGGACAGCGATACCATGGCATACAATGCCAAATGGGGCGGTACGATAGCTTTCCCGCCCGAGAAGTGGGAACGCTGGTATGAAGAATGGCTGAACGATGCAAGCGGCAGGCATTTTTACCGCTATATTTACAGCGGGGAGGAGAATTGCTTTGTAGGCGAAGCGGCCTACCGCTACGATGAAGGCTATGGCGAATACATAGTGAACCTAATAATTGAGCATAGGCACAGGGGAAAGGGCTATGGCGGGGAAGCCTTGCGGCTGCTGACGGACGCGGCAAAGGCAAACGGCGTAACTAAGCTGTGCGATGATATTGCGGCGGATAACCCAAGCATCGCTTTGTTCAGGCAAATGGGCTTCAGCGAAGAATGGCGCAATGACGATGCGGTGATGATGGCAAAAACACTTTAATAGAAAGCATATGAAAAGGCCGGCGGAGATATTTCCCGTCGGCCTTTCACGTTTTATCTTATAGGCCTTGTTTATTCATCATCATTTTCGGGGACAAGGCTCCTAAGACCAACCATGCTGTCCACCGGAAGCGAGAAAAGCACCGTCTGCGCGTCCGTATGCATACCGGCTTTTTCCATAATGGCATGCATTATTTTATCCTTGTCGGACTTGAGCGTAAGGATATATACTATCTCCTTTTCGTTGCTTATGGAGAGGCCGAAGAACTTTCCCTTTGCGCCGGGGGCGGTGCCGCGCGCGTTTATAACTGTGCCGCCGCGTGCGCCCGCGCTGCGTGCCGCGTCCATAACGGTATCGGTGTTGCCCTTTGCTGTGATGGCAACTATAAGCGAATACATAATATCATTCATCTTTTTCACCTCGTCAGATGTTGTCTCGTTGGGTTCATGCTGTCCCTTGGTCAAATAGTTGAAGCTGGACTGTCCGCCCACGCTGCCAACGGGTATGCTCATGGCTATTCCGTTTCCGGGAATTTCTATGCCCATCACGTCCACAAGCCGTTTGAATATCTTTTTTGTAATGCTTGACGGCACGAATGCCTGAAGCAGCACCTTTTCGGTTTTTTCTATTCCCAAATAGTCCAGCACGCTTTTGCTTGCCGTGCCGTGGCAAAGGCTTGCAAACTGCGCCTCTATGCCTATGCGTTGGAGCATAGTAAGATACGATTCGTATTGATCGCGCTTAACTATGCACATCAGCAGCCTGTAATCCTTCATGCGTCGCCCTCCATTTCTATAATGTCTTCTGTCATTGTCTCGGCCTCGGCCGCCTTTATTTCGGCTTCGGTCTTTATGCGGAACATTACGCCGAGTATTTGAATTGTGATAAGCGGCGTCATTGCAACCATTGCAACTATGCCGAAAGCGTCTATTGCAATGTTTCCGCCAACGGCAGAGCATACGCCCATTGCAAGCGGCAGCAGGAACGTTGCGGTCATGGGTCCGCTTGCAACTCCGCCGGAGTCAAACGCGATTGCGGTAAACATGGGCGGGACAAAGAATGAAAGCACCAATGAGAGTATATAGCCCGGCAGCAGCAGATACATTATGGGAAGCCCGGTAAGTATCCTTATCATTGCAAGGCCGACCGATACGCATACGCCCACCGATAAGCTGACGCTTAGCGCCTTCTTGGGTATCATGCCGTTTGTCAGCTCATATACCTGCTTGTTAAGCACATGCACCGCAGGCTCGGCTGCTACTATAAAATATCCCATCAGCATACCTATCGGTACTACTATCCAGTTATATTCAAGCATGCCCAGCTCTTTTCCTATAAGGCTGCCCATGGGCATAAAGCCCACGTTTACGCCGGTTAGGAATATCACAAGCCCAATAAACGTATATATAAGACCGACGGATATCCTTATAAGCCGTTCCTTTTTCATCTTTATGGATGTAAGCTGGAATATTATGAAGAACACTATTATGGGGGACAGCGCCAACACAACTTCCTTAAGATAATGGGGGATGGCATCCTTAAAATAATTCCAAAGCGCCTTTGTGTCCTCAAATACGGGCAGCACGTTTGAGCTGTATGCCGCCTGAGCGCCTGTGGGCTTGAATATAAGCCCAAGCACAAGCACGGATATTATAGGCCCTATGGAGCAGAGGGCTACAAGGCCGAAGCTGTCCTGCTCCGCGTTTTTGTCGGTTCGGATAGCTGCTGCGCCAACGCCCAGCGCCATTATGAAGGGCACGGTCATGGGGCCGGTTGTAACGCCGCCGGAATCGAACGCAACGGCTAAGAATTCCTTTGGAACAAATATAGACAACACGAACACCGCTGTATAAAAGCCGATCAGCAGGAAATTGAGCGGTATTTTGAACACGATGCGCAGCATGGCGATTACCAAAAACACGCCCACGCCCACGGCAACCGTGATTATTATAGCCATATTCGGAATATTCGGCACCTGTTCCGCCAATACCTGCAAATCAGGCTCTGCCATGGTTATTATTATGCCCACGATTAGGCTTATAAGGGCAATGAACCACAGCTTTCTGGAGCGGGTTATTGCGGAGCCGACTTCGCTGCCGATAGGCGTCATTGCAAGGTCCGTACCAAGCGTGAACAGCCCCATGCCGAGAATGAGCATTATTGCGCCAAGTATAAATGAAATGAGAATATCGGTCGGCACGGGCACAACCGTGAAGCACAGCACAAACACAATGGCTGTTATCGGCAGGACGGATGAAAGCGATTCCTTTAGTTTTTCGTACAGTATCGTTTTGTTTGCTTTCAGCACTGATTACCCTCCTTTTTGATAAATGCGGGCTGAGTCCGTTTCAGCCATATATTAGTTTAACATAACAAATATTTATATGCTACCAAAAGATTTGCGCATTTGTGAAATATCGGTCACAAAGATAGAAGATTTGTTCATTATATATAAAACAAGGCCGCATCCGATGTGGGATGTAGCCCTGCAATGATTATGGGTTTTTGATTAGCTTACGCCTGCTGCTTCTTGGACTCGGTAAGAGCCTTGTTGGCGGCAGCCATTTCTTCGAACATACCTGCGTTCTTCTTGGCAACAACGGCCTTTATTACGAACAGAGTGCCAATCATAAGCGCGATGGCTATGATGAGGTTGATCCAAACGTTCTGGATAAGGCCGGCCAGTATGAAGCTTACGAATGCCACTGCTGCAACGGTGAGTGCATAGGGCAGCTGAGTGAACACGTGATTCAGGTGGAAGCAGTGCGCACCCGCGGAGGCCATGATGGTGGTATCGGAAATGGGGGAGCAATGGTCGCCCATAACGCCGCCGGAGCAGGCCGCCGCAAGACCGATGGTGCAGAGTACAGGCTCAGTGCCGTAATCAAATACCGCAACCACTATGGGAGCCATTATACCGATGGTGCCCCAGGAAGTACCGGTAGCAAAGCCTATCGCAGCGCCGATTATGAATATGACGGCGGGCAGGAACAGCTTGAGGCTTCCGGCGTTGGCCATGGCCGCCCTTACGAATTCGGCGGAGTACATGGCAAAGCGGGTGAAGGAGCAAAGCGTCCATGCGAAGGTAAGTATCAGTATGGGGGCAATCATCTGTATGAAGCCCTGAGGTATGGATGCCATGGACTTTTCAAACGTGAATGCGCCGCGGATCCAGAAGTAGATTATGGTGAATATAAGCGCTATCATGCCGCCGAGTGCAAGAGCCGGTCCTGCCTCAGCATTGGAGAATGCAACAACGAAGTCCTGATAGGCTTCCTCGCCGGGCGTGAAGTATCCGCCGGAGAACACAAGCGCTATAACGCATACGATTATAAGCACCACAACGGGGATGAGCAGGTCGAGTACGGAGGACTTGCCGCTGGCAGGCTTCTCGTAATCGTCCGCGCCTTCGAAGGGACGCTCGGGAGTGGTGAACAGGTCATCCTTAACCTGCGCGTTATACTCATGCTTAAGCATGGAGCCGTAGTCAAGATTGATAATGCTGGTGACGACAATCATAACAAGCGTCAGCAGGCAGTAGTAGTTCCACGGAATCTGCTTTACGAAAAGCTCGATACCGTTGATATCGGCGGTGGTTACGTAGCCGGAGATGGCAGCCGCCCAAGAGGAAACCGGAGCAATCATGCAGACCGGCGCAGCGGTAGCATCGATTATGTACGCAAGCTTAGCGCGGCTGATCTTATGGCCTTCCGTGACAGGACGCATAACGGCGCCGACGGTGAGGCAGTTGAAATAGTCGTCAATGAAAATGAGTATGCCGAGGAGCATGGTGAGAAGCTGAGCGGCACAGCGGGACTTAACGGTTTTCTTCGCCCAGCGGCCAAATGCTTCGCTTCCGCCGCCCTTGTTCATCAGGTCAACCATTATGCCGAGGACTACCAGGAATA
>CABSAH010000069.1 GCA_902475645.1 uncultured Christensenellaceae bacterium
TTGGGCGGGTTATAATGTTTACGATGAAAGAATTGTCAAGGGGCGGCCCCCCAAGGCGATTCTTTTTTTATTATGCGGGCGTCCGGAAACGGGCGCTTTTTTTGTACCCAAAAACGGGAGAAAGGAGAAAAGATGGACAATCGTACAGGGCATCCCGCGGGGCGGGAGGCGGTGCAGGCGGCGCTGATGCAGCTTAGAAGCGAAGGCGTTGCGGTGGACACGGACGGGGGAACGGAAGGAGAGGAGGAAATATCCCTTGCCGAAAAGGTGCGCGACGCATACGAGGGCAGCATAGAGTATAGGCTGGGCTGCCAGATAATGGACGGGCTTACGCAGGGCTACGCGCTGAACAGCGACGATGCGGAGGCCATGCTTACGGGCGAATACGCGCCCAAGAGCAGCGAAATAGTGGGCGCGCGGGCGGCGGAAACGCTAAAGCGCGCGGAAAAGGAGGGCAGGCTTGCGCGGAGCATTGAAAGCTACCTTGCGGACGAGGGCTTTTTGAAGCTGCTGCGCGAAATGCCCGCGGAGCTTGCGATACGGATAAGGGAGGCCGAATGGGCGGCGGAGGGCGCAAGGCACGCAAGGAGCGACGGCGAGCGCGACGCAATAGAAAAGCTGAAGGCACGCCAAGCCCTGCCCACGCCCATGCGCACCATTATACCCGTAAGCGCGGAGCCGGATTTTTCCACCATGAGCAGCGAGGAATTTGCCCGCTTTAAGCGGCGCAGGTTCGGACAGTAAGCACAAATGAGCATAACGACAAAAAAGAAAGGAAGAACAAGTAATGAACACCACCCAATCAACACTTAATACCACCGCGCTTAACAAGGATTATTACGACAGGCAGCTCCTTGAAGGCGCAAAGACCCGCTTTGTATTCACCAAATACGGCCAGAAGCGCACAGTGCCGCTGAACAACGGCAAGCACGTTGAATTCCGCAGATGGAATCTTTTTGACATAGACGACAATATGTGCGCCCTTGAGGAGGGCAAAACGCCCGAAGGCCAGTCCCTTTCCCAAAGCAGCGTGGAGGCCTCGCTTTCACAGTACGGCGCATACGTTGAAATAAGCGATATGCTGGAGGATACCGCATACGATAAGGTGCTGAGCGACAGCGCGGAGCTGCTGGGCGAACAGATCGGCACGGTTATGGAATGGGTCACAAGGGACGCCGTTTGCAGCGGCACCAACGTTCAGTACGTTGGCGGCAAAACCGCAAGAAAGCAGATAGAAGCAAAGGATACCCTTACCGTGAACGAGATACGCAAGGCCGTGCGCACGCTTAAAAAGGCCAAGGCGCGCCCCTTTTCGGGCGACGGACGCAGGCCGCACTATATCTGCATATGCTCGCCCGATGCGGTATACGATTTGCAGAGCGACCCCCTGTGGCAGGATGTTTCCAAATACTGCAACGCGGAAAGCATATATTCGGGCGAAATAGGCAGGCTGTTCGGCGTTGTGTTCGTTGAATCGACCGAGGCGAAGGTTGCAAGGCAGTCCATGTATACCAAGCTTGTTTCCCACGAGGCGGGCAGCAAGCTATTGGTAGTGCAGGAGCTTACGGACAAGGCGGCGGAGGCGCTTATGCGGCTGAAGAAGGTTATGATAAGCGGCGCGGAATACGACGTTGAAAGCGTGGACAAGGAGAACAAAACCATAAAGCTTTTGATAGCGATAACGAACGCCTTCCCCAAGGATTCCATCATTTATACCAACGACGCCGGCAAGACGGATGCGAACAAGAAGGCCGCGGACGTACACATGAGCGTTATATTCGGCAAGGATGCATACGGCGTTATAGACCTTGAAAACGGTGCGCTTGAAAGCATAGTCAAGCCGCGCGGCAGCGCGGGCGCGGACGACCCGCTCGACCAGCGCGCAACGGTTGGCGCAAAGGTGACTGGCTTTGCGGCGGTTATACTAAACGAGCTTTGGATAGTGCGCATTGAGCACGGCGCAAGCGCATAAGGCGAAGGAAAGGAGCAAGCAGTATGAACGCGGCAGAGAATATGCACACCGCTGCACCGGAGCAGACGGAAATAATGCTGCCGCTTCTCCCGGGGGTAAACAATTACCCCTGGGAGGGCGGTGTTAACGGCACGTTTTACAGGATAAAGCGCGGGGTAAGGGTTAAGGTGCCCAAGAACGTTGCCGAATTGATAGAGGAAAGCGAATTGCTGCGCGAGCAGAGCAGGCGCGAAACCCTTGCATACAGGCGCGGCATGGGCAAAAGGCTTTGCTGAGCGGGAAAGGAGGCGCGGCATGACGCTGAACGACATTATAGTAAGCGCGCTTATACAGACCGGGCGCGGACACGACGCGCAGACGCTGGACACATGGCGCGACAAGCTGACGGACTTTGCAAACGACGCAATGGCGGACCTTGCGCTGAGCCTAAGGCCCATACGCACGGAAAAAACGCGCATAGAAAACGGCCGTGTGGATTGCAGGGGGCTTGAGCGCGAATGCATTAGGGTGATGAGGATAAATAAGGACGGGCGCGACGTTCGCTTTTACACGGACGAAAGGGAAACGGGCGTTGTAAGGGTAGCCGCCGGCGACGGGGAGGCGGAGATAACATACGGCTTTATGCCAAGGCCGCTTACCAACGCATCGGACGAGCCGGAGCTTAGCGAAGCGTGCCAGCGGCTGATGGTGACATACGTTGTGGCACGGGAAAGGGCGTCGGGCGAGGTTAATACGCAGCGCGGCGGCAACATATATTTTCAGCTGTATGAAAAGGGCAAGCAGAGGCTTAGGCCGCATATGGGCGGCACGGACGCATATATGCTGAAAAACAGGTGGTGAGGATATGGCGCGGGCAATATACAGAATAAACGAATTTACGGGCATTGACCAATCCCGCGACGAAAACGCGCTTAAAAGCGCAATGAGCCCCAACGCCTGCAACATGGATACGGCGGACGGCAATTTGAGCGTTTGCCGCGGCTGCGTAAGGCATATTGAAGCGCCCATACCCGGCACGGGCAAAATTCACGCGATACGCATATTTTCAATGCCGCAGGGCGAAATGTTCATTGCCGCGGCGGGGGAAAGCATATACGCCTATAAAAACGGCGCATGGCAGCAGATACACGCCTTCTCCGCCCCGCTTGAAAGGCACAGGTTCGATTTTGCGCAGGCGCAGATAGATTCAAAGGACCATTTGATAATAGCCACGGGCGAAAGGCAGCTTATAAAATTCGACGGGGAGGAGGCAAAGCCCTTCGGCAGCGCGGAGGGGGTATCGGACAAGCGGGCAGGATATCTTGCAATGTACAGGAGCCGCCTTTTCGCCGCAGGCGACCCGGAAAACCCGAACAGGCTCTATTGGTCGCAGCTTCCCGGCGGGGGCAGGAGCATAGAAAACTGGGGCAGCGTTGAAGCAAGCCCAAACGTTGAAGGCGGCCACACGGAGGTGGGCAGCATGAAAAGCGACCCGATAGTGGGGCTATCCGCACTAAGCAACCAGCTTATCATATTCAAGCGGGACAGCATATACCGTCTGCTTGGCGATAAGCCCGGCAATTTCATTGTTGAGGAGGTTGAGGGGCGGACGGAAACGGCGGTGTACAGCGCAATCATAAAGCGGGCGGGGAGTCTGTTTTTCCTTACGCAGGGCGGGCTATGCATATTCAACGGCGTTAACGCCCAGCTTATGGGCGATGCGCGGCGCATACAGGGCATAATGCAAAACGCCTCCGCCGCCGCAAGCCGCGGGGCAATATGCCGCGACAAGCTGTATTTTACAATAGGCGAGGGCGGGCAGGACGCAAACGCCATAATAGAATACGACATTATGCGCGCGGCCTATATGCTGCGGCGCGGCTTTAGGGCATACGACATATGCGCAAGCGGCGGCACGCTTTACATTGCCAACGAGAACCGCCGCATATGCCGCATGGACGAGGGCGAAACCTACGACGGGGCGGACATTGACGCATACTGGGATACGCCCATATGCGACCTTTACGACAAGGGCTGCATAAAGAGCATGAAGCGGCTTTATCTGCGCGGCACGAGCGACGCGCGCGACAGCGCAACGCTTATAGATATGCACATAGGCCAGAACGCGGCAACGTACAGGACGCTTTTGCCAAAGGACGAAAGAACGGTGCTGGAGGTTCCGCTCAAAAACGAGGGAAGGACGTTTTCAATGCGCATATATAACGAAGCCGGAGGGCGGTTTAAGCTAAAAAGCGGCATTGAAGCGGAATTTGAAACGCGAAGGAGGACGGAATAAATGGCAATGGATATGCGGGCGCTGTACACCATTGCATTAAGCGCGGTAAAGGAAAGCCCCACGGCGGAGGACGATATGAAGGCGAACGAAAACTGCCTGAACCAGAATTTTACCATACTTACCCAAAAGATAGAGGAGCTTGAGGCGCGGCTGAGGGCGCTGGAAAGCGGCAAATGACAAAGGAGGAAAAACAAACATGGCAAGCTATTACGTTAAAGGCTACACCACGCCCGACGGCGTGAACAGCCGCGCGGACGTGCGCGAATGGCAAAGCAGGCTGGGCGTTAAGGCGGACGGCATATGGGGCCCGAACACGCAGGCGGCTTACGAAAAATATAGCAGCGCAAATTCGCTGAACAAATTTCAGGAATACTACGGCACGATAATGGGCGCGCTGAGCGTGCCGAGCATATCGGTAAGCGTGCCGAGCAAGGCGGAGCTGAAGGAGGATATTTCAAGCTATCTTAGGCCAAGCGTTGATTTGGCCATAACAAAGCGCCGCGCGGCGGGCGAAACCGCAAAGGCGGAGCTTGACGCGGACGCCGTGAGCAGGGGCATGGGCGCATCGACCTACGTTTCCAGCATGAAGGAGCGCGAGGACGACGATACTGAGAGCGATATATCCATTATGGAGGCGCAGTACACCGCAACCCTTGCGGAGCGCATTGCGGCGGCGCTGGAAAAATATCAGGCGATGAGCTTGCAGGCGCAGATGCAGAACGCGCAATATGCATACAACGCGCAGACGACCGCCATGAATTTGGCGTCGCAATGGTTCAATTCGTATATGAACAACGCGGCGCGCGCCGTTAAGGGCAGCGGCGGCAGAGGCGGCAAAAGCGGCAAAGGCAGCGGCCTTGCAAGCAAGAATATGTCCACGCTGGACTATGTGCGCTTCGTAAGCGGGCTGAGCGTGCCGGAGCGCTCGATGCTTTATAATTCCGGCTCCACCGAATGGACGCTTATGCGCGCGGAGCTTGAGGACGCGCTCGGCAAGGACGGCTACCGCACCGTTAAGAACGCATTCCCTACAACCGGCGGCATGGGCATTAAGGGCATAACCAAAACCAATTACGATAAGGCGAGGGATACATGGCGATGGATGAGGTAAAGAAAAGCTTTAAGGTTGCGCTGGACATTGCGCGCAGCATTTCAAACCGCGAATTCAGCGTTGTTGAAGGGGACACGGGCAATATGCTGACCATTACGCTGAGCGACGACGGCAAGCCCGTTGACCTTACTGGATGCAGGGTGCTGGCGCTGTTTTCAAAATCGAACGGCGAAACCGTGTGCCAGGATAGCGCGGAGGAAAACGGCGGCGTAAGCATAGGCGGGGAAGGCATGAACGAAATCAGCATAGAGCTTTTCGCCTCCTCCGTTGCGCCCGGCATGGTTGAAAGCGAGATACAGGTTTATTCCGGAAGCGGGCTGACAACGCTTATAACCTCCGCGCAGTTCAACTTCAAATGCAGGCGCGGCATATTGAACAACGATACGCTTGCCGCCACGCGGGAATATCCGCTGCTTACGGCGCTTATAAAGGAAACGGGCGATATGCAGACAAAGCTTGCCGCGATGCTGAGCCAGAACGAAGCCGCCGCTGCGGCGGAACAGCGAAGGGTGCGCGCCGAGGACATACGCGAGCAGGCGGAGGATCAGCGCGACAGCTCCGAAACCATGCGCAAAAGAGCCGAAACCGCCCGAAGCAGCGCCGAAGGCGGCCGCAGGAACGCGGAAACGGAGCGGGTGAGGGAGTTTAACGCCATAAAAGCGGAGGCGGAAGCGCTTTTAGCGGCGCTTAGGGCCGCGAACGGAGGTGCATGAGCATGACGCGCAGGGACGAATTTACCGCATGGATAGGCGCACAGGTGGGCTGCGCATACGTTTGGGGCGCGCAGGGGCAAAGGATACGGCGCGACGGAACGGTGCATATGCGCCAAAGGAAGGTAAGCGACGATTATGAGGACTGGATAAGGCACAGGGAAGCGAGCGACATAAACGCCCAGCGCGCCATAGCCGGCGTAAGGCGAAGGTTCCTTGAAGGGGCGAACGAGGTGACGTGCTATGATTGCAGCGGGCTTATAATGGCCTATATACGCGACATAAAGGGCTATACCACAAGCGATTTGAGCGCGCGCGGGCTATTCGGCATAGCCAGGGAAAAGGCGATAGACGAGCTTATTCCCGGCGACCTTGTGTTCCGCCACAACGGGGAAAAGATAGTACACGTCGGCATATACATGGGCGGCGGCTTCACGGTTGATGCGCGGGGCAGGGACGCGGGCGTTATCAGGCAGCGGCTTGACGGGGCGCTGTGGAACCGATTTGCTTCGCTTGAAATGCTCAATGAGCCCGGCGCCGGGGCGGAGGACGAGGGAATACCCGCATACGGCCGCTGCACGGGCAAAAGCGTGCATGTAAGGAGCGGCGCGGGCGGCACATACCCAATACTTGCCACGGCGCACAGGGGCGACAGGCTTTTGGCCTTGCCCGAGCGGGACGGCTGGCACAGGATAGCCATTTGCTGCAAGGGAAAGCTGCTTACGGGCTACATGAGCGCAAAATATATTGAATATGCATAAAGGAGAGAATGTGATTATGAGGAATGAAATGGGCGAAAGGGCGGCAATGTGGATAAAGGCGGCGGCTGCGGCAATAGGCGGCGCGGCGGCATATTTATGGGGGCCGTGGGATGCGCTTATAGCGGCGCTGATAGCGCTTTGCGCACTGGATTACGTTACGGGCGTTATATGCGCGGCGGTGAACAAGCGGCTTGACAGCGGCGTGGGCTTCAGGGGGCTTATGAAAAAGGCGCTTATATTCGCGCTGGTAGCCGTTGCGGGCATTGCGGACAGGGTGATACCCGCGGCGAATCAGGCCATACGCGCGGCGGTGATATTGTTTTACACGGCTAACGAGGCCATAAGCATACTGGAAAACGCGGCGGAGCTGGGTCTGCCCGTGCCAAAGCGCATGAAGGATATGCTCACAAAGGCGCAGCAGGAGAGCGAGGGCGAGTAAAACGCCCTTGCCCCGCGGCGTAAAGCGGATTATAATTAAGCATATCCCCCCATATAAGGAGAAGGACATGCTGCCGCAGGACATTAAAAAACAATACGACACAAGCCGCGCACGCGCACAGGCCGAGGCCGCGCAGCGCAGAAACGCCGCATACAGGGCCGTGCCGCGGCTTAGGCAGATAGACGAGGAGATAAAGCAGGTATCCTTCAACAGGGGCATAGAGCTGCTGAAGGCCGAAAACCGCGAGCTTGTCAGGCAGCAAACGGCGGACAGGCTATCGGGATTATATGCGCAGCGCGCGGCGCTGCTGAACGAATGCGGCATGAGCATAAACGACCTTATGCCGCATTACGCATGCCAAAAATGCTCCGATACGGGCTACCTTGAAAGCGGGGAGCTTTGCCCCTGCGCGCGGCTCAAGCTGGCGGGGCGCAGATATTCCTCCTCCGGCATAAGCGAAGGCGCGGGCTTTGATAAATTCAACGAAAGCCTATTTAAGGACGCCGAGCAGCTAAAGCGCACGCGGCGGGCGGCGGAGATTTGCGCCCAATACGCGGAAAGCCTTGAAATAGGCGGGGCGCGGGGGCTGCTGCTGATGGGCGAAACGGGCCTTGGCAAAACCTTTCTTATGGACAGCATAGGCCGCGAGGCAATACGGCGCGGCTACGGCGTTAAGAAATACACGGCATACAACCTGATAGACGCGGCGCTGCGCGCGGTAAGGCAGCGCGAGGCAGGGCCGGAGCTGACGGGGACGGAGCTGCTGCTGCTGGACGATTTAGGCACGGAGCCTATGATACCCGGCGTTACAATAGAAACCCTGTTCGCCGCCATAAACGAGCGGCAATTTGCAAGCAAGGCCACGGTAATAGCCACAAACCTTACCAAGAACGAGATATTCAACCAATACGGCGAGCGCATATTCTCCCGCCTGTTCGCCTCCCGCGAATACGCCGCGCTTACGCTCAAGGGCCGCGATTTGAGGATGTAGGGGGGGACAGCGGGGGATGATGAGAGGCTGTTATTTGTTTCGTCAACCCCTCGGTTAAACGGACTCCCTCAGAAAAACGGACTCCCTCAGTCAAACCTTCGGTTTGCCAGCTCCCTCAGTGAGGGAGCCTTTTGGGGTTGTGCTTTTTACCGTTCCCCCTCAGTCACGGCTTACGCCGTGCCAGCTCCCCCGCGTGCGGTGGAGCCTTTTTGTTTGTGCAAGCACCGCACAAAAGCTGTCCCCGCGAGATATTCCCCCTCAGTCACGGCTTACGCCGTGCCAGC
>CABSAH010000070.1 GCA_902475645.1 uncultured Christensenellaceae bacterium
GTTCCGCCGTATTCATCGGTAACTATTACCATATGGCACTGGCGGCGCTTCATTTCCTTCAGCACGTCGTCAAGCGGCATGGTCTTATGCACAAAGTTCACCGGCATGAGAATGTCCCTAATATCGAACCCTTCCGGCCTTTCGGCAAGCGTCTTATAAAAATGGTTAAGATGCAGTATGCCTATTATGTTATCCACCGTATCCTCATAAACGGGTATGCGCGTATAGCCCGATGCATTGGCGGTTTCGATTATTTCATCAAAGCTGTCCTCTATGTCTATCGTAAGCATATCCACGCGCGGGGTAATGATTTCATATGCCAGCACATCGTCAAAATCCAGCGCGCTTTGGAGCAGCTCCGCCCTATCCTCGTCTATAACTCCCTCGTCCTCAACGGTGTCTATAATCGTTTCAAGGTCGTCCTCGGTTATGGCGTCCACAGGCTCGTTATCCTCTTTCTTTATAAGCTTATCAAGCCCCTTCAGCACCTGCTTTATAAGCCACACCACGGGGAACGTGACTATCATAAGCAGCTTAAGCGGTACGGACGCTATCTGCGTAAAGCCGAAGGCCGCCTGCACGGCAACAATTTTGGGCACTATTTCGCCGAACATGAGTATTATAACGGTCATTATGGCCGTTGCCGCCCATGCGCCGTTATCCCCCATAAGGTCTATTGCTATAACCGTTGCAACGGATGAGGAGGCTATGTTAACAAGGTTGTTGCCTATCAATATTGTTATAAGCGCATCGTCATAGTTTGAATATATGCTGTAAGCAAGCTTTGCAAGCCTGCTGCCGTTTTCGGCCTCCGCCGCTTTTTTCAGCCTAAGCTCGTTCACCGAGGCATACGCTATTTCAGACCCTGAGAAGAACGCGGAAAACACTATAAATATAACTATCGCCAAATAATCCCATGCGGTAGCCATTATTCCTCCGCCTCCTTATCGTCCTCGTCGTATATCTCGCCGACAAGCTCCTCTAATATATCCTCAACCGTAACTATGCCCACGGTTCTTCCGTCCCTGCCCAGCACCACGGAAAAATGCGTTTTATCGTTGCTCATGGCGGTAAGCAAATCGTCAATTGCTATATCGTCATTTACAAAATGGATATCGTCCATAATGTCCTTAACGCTTACGCCCGCGTCCTTATAGCGCGCACGCAGGAATTTTCTTATCTGCACCATGCCAACGGGGTTGCCCTCGCCGTCTATAACAGGCAGGCGGGAATGTATATCGTCCTTTATAACGGCCATCGCCTCGTTCCCCGTCATATCCAGCCTAAGCTTTACCACCTTGTCCCACGGGGTCAGCACCTCCCGCACAAACGTATCGGAAAATTCCAGCGCACTCTGCACAAGCTCCGCCGTTTCCTCGTCTATGTCGCTCTCCTCGGGTATGCTTTCTATTATGTCGTATAGCTCATCCTCGGTAACGGTCGGCTCCTCCTGCGCGTTTTTCTTAAAGGGCCTGCTTACAAAGCGGCTTATGGCCGAAAACACAAACGCCAGCGGCCCAAGCACCTTCATGAAAAACAGCAGCGAGCCCGCAACGGCAAGCGAAAATTTTTCGCTGTTCGCCTTTGCAAAGCGCTTGGGTATCATTTCGGCAGCAAGAAACACCACAACGGTTGTAACTATTGTGGTAAGCGTAACATAGCTTACGCCCCAAAGCTTGGTTGCCATCAGCGTGGCAATGCTGGCGCAGCTTATGTGCATTATGTTGTTGCCTATCAAAAGCGTGGTAAGCGCCCTGTCGAAATGATCCAGTATATACAGCACCCGCTTTGCGCGGCGGTTGCCGTCGTCCGCATAGCTCATCATGCGTATGCGGTTAACGCTGGCCAAAGCAATCTCGGTCGCAGCGAAGTATCCTCCGCCCAATATAAGGGCAAGGATTGCGATAAGGTATCCTATCGGACTCCCATCGTCCATAGAGACGTATCATCCCTTTCCCATCCAGAATTTTATGTATTATATCATAGTCAAAGCGCAATATCAATACGCCGCACGAGCGTGCGAAAAGGGGCGGCCTGTGCCGCCCCGCCCGTTCACCCGTATTCACTCAAAGCCATAAGCCGCCTTTACATGCCCACGCAGTACACGGCCGCCATCTTGTCCCTCCATTCGCTCTCCTTATGGCTTATGCCGCAAACTATTATAACGCTGTCGTTTTCTGTTACCGTGAAAGCTTCGCCGCAGAAATCCTTCGCAAGCGCAGCATAATATGCCGTGCGTGCATCGGCGTCCATGTTTTCAATGCTTTCTATCAGCTCATATGCCTCGTGCGGAATGTATCCCGTCTTATGTGAAATGAAATCCTCCCAATTGTCTATTTCAACCGCCTGTATGGCAAACACTTTATATTCCCGTATCTTCCCGCCAAGGTTTAGCCATATCGGCTCTATATCGGCAGGCGCTGTTTCCCTGTTTACGATAAAGGATATGTGGCTGTATTGCTTGGAGAATATCAATAGTTGACCGTCCACTTCCGTGCCGTCCTCATTGAGCTTGCCGCCGAGTATCTGTGAGGAGCCGTACTTAACCCATTTGCCGTCTATCCAATATTGGGCATAGTATTCCTGCTTTTCGCTTTTTACCAACGGATTGCCGTAAATCTTTCCGTCCGCTGATGCATATGGGCCGAATTTCGTCATAAATCCTGCCACATCGGCATTTATCGCCTTTGCTTCCGCATATCCGCTTTCAAGCGCTTCCCGCAAATCGTCCGGTATTTCGGTGCTGATATCGCCCTCCGCGGGCGCTGACGGTTCTGCCGGGGGTGTCGGCACATTTTCGTCCGGTGCGGTTGTAGCGCTCCCGCCCTGCTGCATAGGAGTTTCTATCGGCGGTATGGTCTGCGGCTCAGGCGTGGTTTTAATGTTGCAGCCTGCGCACAGCATCAACAAGGCTATAACGAGAGCATATAGTCTTTTCATGTTTTTTCCTCCTTAGGCAGTAGTTATTTGCTTGTTTTATTATAGCATTGCCATGATTTGCCGCACAATGCCGCATATGTAAATAATGTGTTAACATGAAAATATTACCAAACCGCAATGCCTGCGATGCCAAAGCCGCACGAGCGTGCGAAAAGGGGCGGTCTGTGCCGCCCCGCCCGTTCACCCGTATTCACACCGCCTTTACATGCCCACGCAGTACACGGCCGCCATCTTGTCCCTCCATTCGCTCTCCTTATGGCTTATGCCGCAAACTATTATAACGCTGTCGTTTTCTGTTACCGTGAAAGCTTCGCCGCAGAAATCCTTCGCAAGCGCAGCATAATATGCCGTGCGTGCATCGGCGTCCATGTTTTCAATGCTTTCTATCAGCTCATATGCCTCGTGCGGAATGTATCCCGTCTTATGTGAAATGAAATCCTCCCAATTGTCTATTTCAACCGCCTGTATGGCAAACACTTTATATTCCCGTATCTTCCCGCCAAGGTTTAGCCATATCGGCTCTATATCGGCAGGCGCTGTTTCCCTGTTTACGATAAAGGATATGTGGCTGTATTGCTTGGAGAATATCAATAGTTGACCGTCCACTTCCGTGCCGTCCTCATTGAGCTTGCCGCCGAGTATCTGTGAGGAGCCGTACTTAACCCATTTGCCGTCTATCCAATATTGGGCATAGTATTCCTGCTTTTCGCTTTTTACCAACGGATTGCCGTAAATCTTTCCGTCCGCTGATGCATATGGGCCGAATTTCGTCATAAATCCTGCCACATCGGCATTTATCGCCTTTGCTTCCGCATATCCGCTTTCAAGCGCTTCCCGCAAATCGTCCGGTATTTCGGTGCTGATATCGCCCTCCGCGGGCGCTGACGGTTCTGCCGGGGGTGTCGGCACATTTTCGTCCGGTGCGGTTGTAGCGCTCCCGCCCTGCTGCATAGGAGTTTCTATCGGCGGTATGGTCTGCGGCTCAGGCGTGGTTTTAATGTTGCAGCCTGCGCACAGCATCAACAAGGCTATAACGAGAGCATATAGTCTTTTCATGTTTTTTCCTCCTTAGGCAGTAGTTATTTGCTTGTTTTATTATAGCATTGCCATGATTTGCCGCACAATGCCGCATATGTAAATAATGTGTTAACATGAAAATATTACCAAACCGCAATGCCTGCGATGCCAAAGCCGCACGAGCGTGCGAAAAGGGGCGGCCTGTGCCGCCCCTTGCGAATTCGCGTTGTTTTATTCGCCCTGATGCATCGGCACAACCGCGCCGCCGAATGTTTCGTTGATATATGCGGCAACGTCCGCTCCGGTGAGTATATCGGCAAGCGCCTTTATTGCCTCGTTATTTTCGTTGCCCTCCTTTACGCAGAGTATGTTCGCGTAGGTTTTGGCGGAATCACCCTCCGCGCTTTCAACCGCCAATGTATCGGTTGCGGCATTAAGGCCGGCCTGTATGGCATAGTTGCCGTTTATAACCGCCATGTCCACGTCCTCAAGGCTCCTTGGGAGCTGTGCCGCGGCAACCTCTATTATGTTAAGGCTTTTGGGATTTTCCGCAATGTCAAGCACCGTGGCAGTGAAGCCCGCGCCCTCCTTCAGCGTTATAAGCCCCTCCTGCTGAAGCAGGTGCAGCGCGCGCGCCTCGTTTGTGCCGTCGTTGGGCACGGCAACGGTCGCCCCGTCCGCAAGGTCGGCTATGGCCTTGGTTTTGCCTGCATAAAGCCCGAAGGGTTCATAATGCACCGCCGCCACGGACACAAGATGCGTGCCGTTATTTTCGTTAAAGTCGTTCATATAAGGCTCGTGCTGGAAAAAGTTCGCGTCAAGCTCGCCTGCTTCAACGGCGTTGTTCGGAATAATATAGTCCTGATATTCGGTTATTTCAAGCTTATAGCCGCGCTCCTCCATAAGCGGGGCGGCGTATTCGAGTATCAGCTTATGCGGGGTTGGGGATGCGCCTATGCGCACGGTTTTGGCGTCGCCGCCGTTGGCGCAGCCGATTAGCGACAGCGTAAGCGCAAGTGCTGCGGTAAATGCAAATATGCGTTTCATTTTGGTTTCCTCCCGAAAGATTATAATTTTTTATATGACGGCGTTTTCGCGCCCCATTTGCCTATTTTTTGCGCCTGTCCGTATGCTTTACGGCGCCCGTGCCGCAGGACTGGATAAGCTGCACTATAACCACCATAAGCGCAACGGTGACGAGCATTGTCACGGTATCGTATCTGTAATAGCCGTAATTTATGGCTATTGCGCCAAGCCCGCCGCCGCCCACGAAGCCCGCCATTGCGGAATAGCCGAGTATGGTGGTTGCGGCGGTGGTGGCATTGGATATAAGCGAAGGCATGGCCTCCCTTATAAGCACGCGGGTTATAAGCTGCCATGTGCTTGCGCCCATGCTGCGCCCGGCTTCTATAACGCCCGCGTCCACCTCGCTAAGCGATGTTTCAACAAGCCTTGCCACAAACGGCGCCGCGCCTATTACCAGCGGAACTATTGTGGCGGAGCTGCCAAGGCTTGTGCCGACTATTAGGCGCGTTACAGGTATAACCGCAACAAGCAGAATTATAAACGGCACGCTCCTTATTATGTTCACCGCTGTGCCGAGCGCGGCATTCACGGCGCGGTTGGGGCGTATTCCGTTTGGCGCGGTGATATTGAGTATAACGCCCATGGGCAAGCCCAGAATATACGCCGCGGCGGTTGCCGCAACGGTCATATACAGCGTTTCCGCTATGCCCTGAAGCATCAAGCCCGTAAAGTTGGAATCAAACATCGCCGTTCCCCTCCTCGTTATAATGCACTCCCGTATTGGAAAGATAATTCAGTATCCTTTGCGCCGCGTCCGCGTCATTCGGCAGTTGAACTATCATCTGGCCGTATATCACGCCGTCTATCGCGCGGGTATCGGCAAACAGTATGTTCACCGCCGCCTTGCAGTTAAGCACAATGTCCGCAATTATTGGCTCAAACGCGCTTTTCCCATCGAACACTATTCTTACGCGCCTGCCGCCCGGGGTAAATTCGCCGCGCGCCGCGCCCTCGCCCAATATAAGATGCTTGGCAATTTCGCTCTTGGGCCTGCGGAAAACCTCCTCAACATCTCCGCATTCGGCAATGCGGCTTTTATCCAATATTGCCACGCGGCTGCACGCCTCCTCTATAACGCTCATCTGGTGCGTTATGATAACAATGGTAACGCCCAATTCCCTGTTTATCCTCTTTAGCAGCGCAAGTATGCTGCGTGTCGTGGCGGGGTCAAGCGCGCTTGTGGCCTCATCGCAAAGCAGCAGCCTGGGCGAAAGCGTAAGCGCCCTTGCTATTGCCACGCGCTGCTTCATGCCGCCCGAAAGCTGCGCGGGATATGCGTTTTCCCTGCCCTTAAGCCCAACAAGCTCAATAAGCTCCGCCGCGCGCTTTTTGGCGTCCGCCTTTTTCCAATGCGCAAGCTCCATGGGGAAGCAAACGTTTTCCAGTACGCTTGCCTGGCTTAGCAGATTGAACTGCTGGAATATCATGCCTATGTTGCGCCGGGCAATGTTAAGCTCCTTTTCGCTGAGCTTGAGCATATCCTGAGAGTTTATTATTATGCTGCCCCCGTCAGGCTCCTCAAGCCTATTAAGGCACCTTACCAGCGTGCTTTTGCCCGCACCGGATAGGCCTATCACGCCGAATATGTCCCCTTCGTATACCGTAAGGTCAACTCCGTTTAGCGCCGTTACCCTTCTTTCGCCGTCCGCAAAGCTTTTTGTTAAGCCGCGCACCGTAATTATCTCCTTCACTGCCGCACCCTGCCGCCAAAACGCAAAAGGAGCGCCGGGTCTGTGCCCGTCGCTCCGGTTAAGCCTTTGTGCTTCTCGCCGTCAGCGCACGACTACACACCCTGCAAATTGTCTGCCGGGCATCATCATGCACATGTACATTGCGCGAATACTTATCATGGCGGTTTCCTTTCCTCATTTATCGGCATATATAATATATTATCCGCCGCCGTGTGTCAATAGCATTTTATGCGGCATATGCGCATTTTTATTTATTCGCCCGCTTCCGCTGCTGCGACTGTCGCGGCAGGGGCTATTTTTATAAGTCCCTTTATGGAGCGGTAGGTATCGCGCGTAACCTCCTGCGTGCCAAGCTTTGCGCCGTCTGCCGAATAATATGTTTTATAGGTTACGGCAACGCACCCCTGCCGCGCCTTTCTTACAATTTGCTCCTCGCCCGGCCTAAGCGCCGCGTCCTCCTCCACCTCCGTGCCCAAATCCTCCAGCGTTTTTATCTTTTTTGACGATATTGCTATGCTCATCCCGTCCGCAAGCGGCCTGCCGTAAAGCCTAACCGTTATGCGCTTTTGCTTTTCGTCCGCGCTGCTTTTTATGAACAGCGCCGCGCCCGAGGTGTTTTCAAAGCGAAGATCCGGCCCGCCCGTGGATATTGTCGCGTCCCTGCCTATATCCACGTATCCAAGCGGCCACGAATGATGATGCCGCTCAACTATGTGCATATCCGCCATCAGCAGCGCGTTATATAGGGTTGTGCTTACCTGGCATACCCCGCCGCCGTATTCCTGAACGTATGCGCCGTCCTTTATACCCGCCGCCATGCTCCAGCCGTTTTCCCCGCTGCGCTCGCCAAGCACGCGGTTTATTGAAAATATATCGCCCGCTTCAACAATGCAGCCGTCTATAAGCCCCGAAGCCTTAACTATGTTTTTCACCCTGCTGGCCTTGCCGTAGGTGCTGCCCTTGAAATAGGTCGTAAATTCGGCTATAAGCTGGGTATCGCTGCGCGCCTGCTCAACAGTGTATTCGGGGTATACGGCATCGTATGGCGCGGATATGCTCGCCCCCTCGCCGCGCCGCACATGGTCCCGTATTTCCTCCGCAAGCCTTGCTATGTTTACCTCCTGCCCCATCTCGTCCGCCGCTATTGCGAATTCCCCGTTTGAAGCCATGCTCACCCTTGCATCCTTCGCCTCCCGCCTAAGCTCCGCCGCGGCTGAGCGCACGCCGCGTTCAATGTCCCGCACGGATGCATCCGCTTGCGTTGAAAGCGCGCGGTTTTCCATTGAAAATATCCCGCCTGCGCCCATGTTTGCGGCGTTAAGCAGCACGGCGTCCGTATCGAACGTTATATTCAGCCTGCTGCCCGCCACTATCACGCTTTTATCCATGAGCGATATTGTGTATTCCATGCCCTGCACGCGGCGATCGTTATTTTCGTTTATCAGCCGCCGCACCGCAACAATATCCATGCCCGATACGTCTATGCCGTCTATCGTTATCCCCTTTTCAATCCTTGCGCCCGCGCGCACCGCCTCCTCCAGCGTTGCATACTGCTGCCGCGCGCATCCGCACAGCGCAAATGCAATTATTATCAGCCCGGCAACGAATACCCTTTTCATGCTCCCTCCTACAAATGCTTATATAAGCCGCTTTTTTAGATTAGTATTGGCATAAGCGGCAACGCAAAACGCAAGGAAATATAACCAATTTTTCATTTTTGTTTTTTGCCGCTTGCAATGCAAATGGATATAAGCTACAATAAAAAAATAGGAGGATG
>CABSAH010000071.1 GCA_902475645.1 uncultured Christensenellaceae bacterium
TTCCGAGATGGATGTTCGGGAACTGCTCTACGACAGCATACGCGCCGTGGAGCCGGCAGCCGCCGGCGGCATCGCAATCGCGCCGGACTTCCCCGAGGAGCCCGTTATGGTCAGCTGCGATGATACCCGGCTGCGCAGAGCCGTCACCAATATCCTATCCAACGGCGTGCGCTATGCCCGCAGCGAGCTGCGCCTGACCTGCCGCGCAGACAGGCGGCAGGTGACCATCCGGATACAGGACGACGGGGACGGCATCGCCGAGGAAGATCTTCCCCACATCTTCGACCGCTTTTACATGGGCAAAAGCGGAAAATCCGGCATCGGCCTTGCGCTGACCCGGGAGATCATTCACCTGCATAAAGGTACGATCCGCGCGTATAACGGGGACACCGGTGCTGTGTTTGAGATAACGCTTCCGATGGCAAGATAGGGCGACTCCATAAGGCGCAGGCGAATTTAACATAGAATTTATTTCTGGCATGGTAGTATAAATGTGTTGCAATCAGCGTATGCAATTAGGGTGAATTTCAGCACTCTTTTGGGGAATTTGCATAAAATAAAATCCGCAATCGAAAAATAAGGCAACTTATGATATACTTTAGAAAACCGAAGGGAATAGGGCGGCCATGCACAGAATCGACATCGAAAGGCCTACGGCACTTTGCCGTGAAAAGCACAGAAAACAAACATCCATGCCGGAGCTTGGAACTTAGGCATGGATAATTTTTTATTAATGGGAATTGATATGGTAATATAGCAAACGGATATTGATAGCTTTAAGTCGAATGTGGAGCCGACCGTCCCATGAATTTCCCGATTTTTCAAAACAGAACCGAATGAGGTCTGAAATCGGGCCGAATTATAAAAGCAATAAAAACGTATTATGAAAGGAGAGGAAACCGAAATGAAATCTAAATTCTACCAAAGCGTAAGGGAACGGTTTATACGTTATGCCAAAATTGATACGCAGTCATGTGCGGGAGCAGATACGGTTCCAAGCACGCAGAAACAGTTTGACCTTGCAAAGCTGCTGTTGAAGGAGCTTGAGGAAATGGGTGCTTCTAACACATTTTTGGATGAGCACTGCTGCCTGTATGCAAAGCTTCCCTCAAACATAAAGGACAGAAATGTGCGCTCGATAGGATACCTTGGACATTTGGACGTATCTCCCGATGCCGCGTCGGCCGGCATAAGCCCCCATGTGCTTGAAAACTATGGCGGCGGTGATATAGTGCTCAATGCTGACAAGGGGATTGTAATGGAAGCGTCGCTTTATCCCAGACTGTCCATGTACATAGGACAGGATTTGATACTAAGCGACGGGACCACTCTGCTGGGAGGGGACGATAAGGCTGCAATAGCTACCATTATGGCTATGGCGGAGTATTATACGGAACATCCCGAGATCCCCCATGGCGATATATGCATCGGCTTTTTACCGGATGAAGAGGTCGGCCTTTGCGGGGCAAAGCTGTTTGACATTGAACGCTTCGGAGCGGAGGCGGCATATACCTTAGACGGAGACGGTGTAGGCGAGTTTTTTGAAGAAACCTTTAACGGTGAAGAGGCCTTTGTTACAATAAAAGGATTAAACGTGCATCCCGGGACAGCTAAGGACATAATGAGAAATGCCGTGGAGATAGCGGCGGATTTTATAGCAATGCTTCCGGCAATGGAACGCCCGCAGCATACATCGGGCAGGGAGGGCTTCTATCATCCTACCTCAATCATGGGCAGCGTTGAGGAGGCGGAAATAAGGCTTATCCTGCGGGATCACGACGGTCTGCGGCTGGAAGAACGGCATAACTATCTTGTCAAATGCGCCGAAACCTTAAATGCAAGGCTTGGCGAAGGCAGCGTAAGCATAAAGTTTGTTCCGGGCTACAGAAGCATGAAACCGGTGGTAGATATGCACCCGTACCTGACGGAGTATGCGCTGCGGGCCATGAGAGATTGCGGTATTCAGCCGCGTATTTCCCCCATGAGGGGCGGCACGGACGGAGCGGTTCTTTCGCAAAGGGGACTTCCGTGCCCCAACATCACGGCAGGCTACGAAAACGCGCATGGAAGGTTTGAGTTTGTTCCGGTAGAATCCATGGCAAAAAACACGGAGCTGCTGCTGCGTCTCAATCAGATATACGCAGAAGAATTCCTGAATACATAAGGACTTTTTTCGGGGCGGGCTGCTTAACGGAAAAAGCCACGGGGTCAAAGGATACCCCGAAGCATACGGGTGTTGTTGTTCATTTTGCGCCGGCGTTTATATTTTTTCTTGACAATAAATCCACTTTACCATATACTGATAACACATCAATTCACATAATCCCAAAGTGTGAAGCAAGTTTCAGGGCAGTGATGGTATCATACTTCATCATTGATACGGATTTTACGGAAAGGACACGTCGGCGCGGTATAATATGAAAGCACTCATTATAACATCCTACACAAGCAGACCGCGCCCGCCTATATGCGGTTGTCCGCCGTCACCGTCATACTTTTCACTAATATTATTTTTCAGAAGGTGCATTTCACCTGCGCTCTTTGCGCGGTTGGAACGCACTTTCTTATTTACTGCATCCCCTATATATGGTTGATTATGGTTTTATATTTTGGGTTCCTCAAATCCCATGCGTTCAAGCGCATTGAGAGCTCAGGAGTATATAAAAAAAGGAGGCAAGCGAATGAAAAAAGTACAACTGATTGGATTGGTATTGCTCATTGCCATGTTGGCCGGCATTGCTGCGGCATGTACAGGCAGCACTACTAATACAAAGTCCGGCCCCGCTGTTGACTATGATACGGTCGTTATAGCGACGGCAGACGAAACGCCCTCTTTGGGCACAGCGACACATAATGCCGTTGCAGGCGATTATGTGAACAAACTTACCCACAACGGGTTGTTCAGGCTTGACAAAGAGCTTAACCCCCAACCGGATCTTGTAGAGAGTTATGATTTTGATGAAAACAGCTATACATGGACGTTTAAGCTGCACCCGGGCATCAAATTCCATGACGGCAGCGATCTTACTGCGGATGACGTGGTTGCCACGCTCAACTACACCAAGACCATGCCCGACATCGCTACCTATACCACTTCCTATGATAACGTTACCAAGGTGGACGAGCTTACGATAACGCTTACCACTGACGGCCCGTCAGCAAGCCTGTTATATGACCTTGCGCACCATGGCAACTATATCATTCCCAAGGAGCTTATAGATCAGGGTGCCGACATGAGCGCAAACCCGATCGGCGCCGGACCGTATAAGTTCGTAAGCTGGGATCGCGGCGAAAAGATAACCTTCGTTGCTTTTGAGGACTATTTTGATAAGGAGCGCGCGCCGAAGATCAAGAACATAATCTGGCGCATTATCCCCGAAGGTTCTTCCCGCACTATAGCGATAGAGTCAGGCGAGGTCGATTACATCATCGAGCTTGATTCCACCGCCGTTAAGACGCTGGACGCAAACGAAAACGTTACCGTCATGAAGATACCCTCGGTATCGCACAACTGGCTGTGCATCAACAATGAAGTGCCGCCGTTTGACGATGTCAATGTCCGCCGCGCAATAAACTGCGCCATCAACCGCGCCGATATAATCGAGGTTGCTCTGAACGGTGCCGGAGTTCCCGCCACGGCGCAGACTCCTGCCGGAATGCTGGGCGAAAACCCCGATAATTTCGGCGGCGAATACGATGTGGAAAAGGCGAAGGAATACATGGCCAAGTGGGGCGGCGATCCTTCCACCATCAAGCTGGAAATGATTTGCTCCAACGATACCAAGCGCCGCGCCGCAGAGGTTATTCAGTCAAATCTGAAGGAAATCGGCATTGAAGCCGGAATCGTAAGCCTTGACCTCGCAACCTACCTGTCCGAAACGGCAGCGGGCAACTTTACGGGCTTTATCGGCGGCTATACGTCCAACGAAATGATGTCCTTCCTCAAGGGCGTGTATCATTCCTCTAACATCGGTTCCTCCAACAAAACGAGGACTGCCAATCCGGAGGTCGATCGCCTTATCGAACTTGCCAGCAAGACGGTAGACCAGAAGGAAAGGGAAAAGGTGCTGATGGAGGTTACCAAGATACTTAATGATAATTGTTATCAGATCCCCATCTATCAGGACTATACCCTCAGCGTTCACAAGAAGGATCTTGATAATACCTTCATCACCTCGGGCGGAACGTTCTTTGCTCAGGAGTGGAGCTGGAAAAAATAATAACCATACGGCATAAATCCGCTATACCGACCCGCTCGCCCCGCATCATTAAAAAGTGGTGCGGGGCGCGGGGTAACAGGAGGAAATATGCGACCATAACAACTATTCTGGAGGTAATATGTGGAAATACATACTTAAACGGATAGTGGCGATGATCCCCGTGCTGATTGGTGTCACGCTGATTGTTTATTTTATACTCAGCCTTGCTCCGGGCGATCCCGTTCGGGCCATGCTGGGCGAACAGTCTACACCCGAAGCATATGAGGAGATGCGTGAAAAGCTTGGATTGAACGATCCCGTAATAGTGCAGTGGGGCAGATATATATTGAATCTTTTCAGGGGAGACTTCGGCATATCATACAAAACAAAGACAAATGTGGCCGTTGAGCTTGCCGCACGCATACCGTCTACGCTCACACTATCCTTTTTTGCAACGACAATAGCTATTATATTCGCCCTGCCGCTTGGAATCATAGCCGCCGTAAAGCAGAATACATGGATAGACGGCATAAGCATGTTCATATCGCTGCTTGGCGTATCCATACCCATATTCTGGTTCGGCTTGCTGCTATTGCAGTTTTTCTGCCTTAAACTTGGGTGGTTCCCTGCGTCCGGCGCAGATACATGGGTGCATTATATAATGCCCGGCATGGCATTGGGGTTCCACTGTATGGCGAGCATAGCGCGCATAACCCGTTCCAGCATGCTGGAGGTCATACGTCAGGACTATATACGTACCGCACGCAGCAAGGGATTATCCTATAACAAGGTGATACGGAAGCACGCGCTGAAAAATGCACTTATCCCGACCATAACCGTTACAGGCTTACAGATAGGAAGCCTGCTTGCCGGCTCCGTGCTTACGGAAACCGTTTTCGGCATACCAGGCATAGGAAGGCTTATGATACAGTCGATACAGGGACTTGACTATCCAATGGTGCTTGGCTGCATACTCGTATTTACGCTGATGTTCTCCATCGTCAATCTTATAGTGGATTTGCTGTACGCATTTGTGGATCCGCGCATAAAAGCCCAGTATTCTTGAGGAGGGCAAACGTATGATTACATTAAACGCAAACACACCCGCACGCGATACTGCGGATATAACAAAAAAATACAAGAAAAAAAGCCAATCGGCAGAGGTATGGCATCGGCTTAGGCGAAATAAGGCGGCCATGCTCGGCCTTGTGGTAGCGATATTGCTCATACTCATGGCCATTTTTTCAAGCACATTGTATGACTACGAAACGCAGGTCATAAATCAGGACATACCGAACAGACTTCAGCCGCCGTCATGGGAGCATCCGTTCGGCACGGATGAGTCCGGAAGGGATATACTTGCCCGAATCGTGTACGGCTCCAGATTCTCCCTTTCCATAGGCTTCTCCACCGTTGTATTCGCATTGATAGTGGGCGGCACGCTGGGGGCGCTTGCGGGTTATTACGGAGGCTTGCTCGATAATATACTGATGCGCATAATGGATATTTTTCTGGCCATACCCGGAACGCTTTTTGCAATAACGCTTGTTGCGGCGCTTGGGCAGAACACTATAAACCTGATAATCGCACTCGCAATATCCAGCGTGCCCGGGTTTGCCAGAATCCTAAGAAGCTCCGTACTCTCGGTTCGTGAGGTGGAATATGTGGAAGCGGCCCGCGCCATTGGCGCGACAGATGCGCGCATTATAATGCAGCATGTTATTCCCAACAGTCTTGCGCCGGTAATAGTGCAGTCCACCCTTAACGTTGCCACCGTAATACTGACCATTGCCGGATTGAGCTTCCTCGGACTCGGCGTAAGGCCGCCGCAGCCCGAATGGGGCGCATTGCTTTCAAGCGGCAGGCAGTATTTGCGCGACTACGGATATATAACCATGTTCCCGGGTCTTGCAATTATGACCACCATACTTGCACTTAACCTTTTGGGTGACGGGCTGAGAGATGCGCTTGATCCGAGATTGAAGTGAGGATGCAAATATGAATGAAAATATGAACAATACAAACGAGTTCGCGCTGGACATGAGCGACCTTGTTGTGGAATACCGCACAGAGGATGGCATAGTACAGGCCGTTAACGGGCTTGATTTGCAAATAGAGCATGGCTCAACCCTTGGCCTTGTAGGAGAGACCGGAGCGGGAAAGACCACGGCGGGACTTTCGATACTCAAGCTCGTCCCGTCGCCGCCAGGCGTGATAGTGAAAGGCTCAATATTGCTTAATGGCGAGGATGTGCTTAAAAAAACCGAAAAGGAAATGGAAAAAATACGCGGCAAGCGTGTATCCATGATATTTCAGGATCCCATGACGTCACTCAACCCGGTAATGACCGTTGAGGAGCAGATAGCCGAGGTAATAGAGATACACAATGAGGGCGGCGGCAAGCCCCTTGAAAAGGCGAGAGAAATGCTTGAGATGGTCGGAATACCGGGCGAACGCGGAAGGGAATATCCGCATCAGTTTTCCGGCGGCATGAAGCAAAGAGTTGTCATAGCCATGGCGCTTGCCTGCAATCCCATGCTGCTGATTGCCGATGAACCGACCACGGCGCTTGACGTGACGATACAGGCGCAGGTGCTTGAAATGATGCGCAAGCTGAAGGAAGTACAGAATACCTCCATGCTTATGATAACCCACGACCTTGGCGTTGTTGCCGAAACCTGCGATAAGGTATCGGTAATATATGCGGGCAGGGTAGTGGAACACGGTACGCTTGAGGATGTTTTTGAAAATACGCTTCACCCGTATACGGAGGGCCTTTTCAATTCGCTTCCGAATCTTGACGACAGGCAGGCCAAGCTCAAGCCCATAAAGGGACTCATGCCGGATCCGAGCAATCTGCCGGCAGGCTGCGTCTTTTGCCCGCGCTGCAACTATGCGTGCGAAATATGTGCCGAGGAAAAGCCGAAAAGGCTGTACCGCAACGCAACGCATTATGTGGAATGTCACCTGTACAATGAAGAGAATATATTGGAAGGCGGTGTAATAGGCAAATGACGGAACAGCTTCTTAAAGTAAATAATCTATGCAAGTTTTTCAAAACGTCCCGCGGGATGCTGCATGCCGTCGATGACGTTACATTTACCATAGACCGCGGCAAGACATTAGGCGTGGTAGGCGAATCCGGATGCGGAAAATCCACGACCGGACGCGCCATACTAAGGCTCCTTGAGCCTACCGCCGGACAGGTGTATTTTGAAGGCGAGGATATATCGGCGCTTTCAAAGCGGCAGATGCGTAAAAAGCGCAAGGATATGCAGATCATATTCCAGGATCCGTTCTCTTCGCTCAATCCCCGCAAAACCATAAGCCAAGCCATTATGGAGCCCATGATCATCCATGATATATGCGAAACCAAAGCAGAGCGCATGGAAAAGGTGCTGGAGCTTATGGACGTTGTAGGTCTTGCCCAAAGGCTGGTGAATACATATCCGCATGAGCTTGACGGCGGCAGAAGGCAGCGCATAGGCATAGCAAGGGCGCTTGCGCTTGATCCCAAGTTTATAGTCTGCGATGAGCCTGTAAGCGCGCTGGACGTATCAATTCAGGCGCAGATATTGAACCTGATGAAGGAGATACAGGAGGAAAGAGAGCTTACATATATGTTCATAACGCACGACCTGAGCGTGGTGAACCATTTTTCGGACGACATCGCCGTTATGTATCTTGGTAAGCTGATTGAAAAGGCTCCGTCGGAGGAGTTGTTTTTGCACCCGACGCATCCTTATACGCAGGCGTTGCTTTCGGCAATACCCGTGCCGAGCATACGGAAAAAGCGGGAACGTATAATTCTAAAGGGCGAAATAACCTCCCCCATTGAACCCAAGCCGATATGCCGGTTTGCAAACCGTTGTATGCACACGATGGATATCTGTACAGAGACAGAGCCGGAACTTCGCGAGATATCGCCGGGACATTTCGTAGCATGCCATCTGTGTGAAAGATAGAGCATGGGAATTTGAATAACGGAAAATTTCGCTCCGTAAACTCGCATGACATCAGCCTGAATGTGGTCTGATGGCGGCACAAGGCCGCACGTCGCGCACCGCAGTTCAGCAAGCGTTAATCGGCTTCAGCTTTTTAACCAAAAATATTACAAGCCCCCGAGAATTGAATTTCGGGGGCCTTTTCATGCCTTTTTTGAGGGGCGGCAAAATACGGTTTTTATTATCGATGCAAGTCTATAAGCTCCTTCAATTAGCTGAATTATTCCGTCAATATCCCAACACCAGGCCAAGCAGCAGTATACCGCTTGTTAATATCAGGTTCAGCCCTTGGAATTTTGAGGAAT
>CABSAH010000072.1 GCA_902475645.1 uncultured Christensenellaceae bacterium
TAAACAGCGACAGGCGCGAATGGGCCAAGCGGCACGGCGCAAGCGCAAGAAAGGTGCTGCAAAACAACATTGAACGCTGCGAAAAGAAGCTTTCGCTCTACGCGGATGCATTGAACAGCGAAGAACAGATGGAAAAATGCCGTTTGTACGGCGAATTGCTTACGGCAAACCTTCATTCGCTAAAAAGCGGGGCGGACGTTGCGGCGGTGGATAATTATTATTCGGAGCCTATGGAGCGCATAGCCATTCCGCTGGACAGGCAGCTTTCAGTAGGCGAAAATGCGCAGAGGTATTACAAAAAATATCAAAAGCTAAAGGCCGCGCGGGACATGGCGCTGCTTCAGCGGGAGCAGACGCTTAACGAGCTTGATTACCTTGAAGGGCAGCTGGACAATTTGACCAAATGCACGGCGGAAAACGAGCTGAGCGAGCTTATAGAGGAGCTGAAGGAGCAGGGCTACATAAAGCGGGACAAGGGCGGCAAAAAGAAAATGAAGCTTGCCGCATCAAAGCCCATGCACTTTGTATCCTCCACGGGGGCGGATATATACGTGGGCAAAAACAACCGCCAAAATGATGAGCTTACGCTGAAATTCGCCGCGCCCAACGACATATGGATGCATACTAAGAACATTCCCGGCAGCCACGTTATAGTAAAGGCGGCGGAGCAGGATACGGCCGCCATGACGGAGGCCGCGCTGCTTGCGGCGTATTACAGCCGCGCAAGGGGCGGCGAAAACGTGGCGGTGGACTATACGCCGCGAAAATATGTTAAAAAGCCCGCCGGAGCAAAGCCCGGCATGGTGATATACACCACCAACAAAACCGCCTACGTTACGCCGAGCGAGGAAGCGATAGCCCGATTGAAGGAGCGGCAAGGGTAAAAAGCTCACCCTTTACGGGAAACCGCCACGGCGTTAGCCGTGACTGATGGGGGTAAGGCGGCTTTGTGCTTTTCGCCCCGCATACTTCACCATCCGTTTGAATAACAATAGGTAAAAACGCGAACGGAGGGCGGAGGATATGAAATTACGCATATATGCTGCGGCGGTCATGATAATATGCTGCATTGCCTTGATAATGTGCGGCTGCACCAAGGAGGTGGCCGCGGACGCGGGGATATACGATGATCCGACAAGCGAAGCCGGCATGCGGCGCACGGTGCTTTATTATAGGGATGACGATGGGTTCATTGTGCCCGTTATGAAGCTTATTCCGTGGGAGGAGGGCATAGGCCGCGCGGCGATAGGCAATCTTGTGGATACGGCGGAAAACCGCGCCGAGGCACGCGCGCGCGGGCTTAACGCCACAATACCCGATGGCGTGGAATACACGCTTAGGATACGCGACGGCGTTGCCACGATTGACATTTGCCGCCTTAGCGCATTTGCGGACGAAGCAAGCGAAAGGGCAATGGTAACAAGCATTGTTAACAGCCTTGCCGAGTTCCCCGCGATAGACGCCGTGACAATAACCGTAAACGGCGAAAAGGTGACAAAGCTGCCCTGCGGCACAAGGCTGAGCGAGGCCATGAAGCCGTTTATGCTCAACGCCGAGGATGGCGAGGTCAGCGCCTCTGCGGACGGGCTTGAGCCGATGACGCTGTATTTTGCCAACAGCACGGCAAGCCTTAATGTGCCCGTTACGCGGTATTGCGAAGGGCGCGGGCTTGCGGCGGCGGTGGAGCAGCTTATAAAGGGGCCGGGGGATGCGGCGCTTATGAACAGCTTCCCGGAGGGCACGCGGCTTATAAGCGCGGATATATACGGCGGCGTGGCAACGGTGGATCTAAGCGGGGAGTTCCTTTCCGCCATGTATACGGAGGGCATGGCGGAGGCGGCGTTTGATACGCTGTATCTTACCGCAAGCGCCATTGAGGATATAGACGAGCTGAACGTGCTGGTGGAGGGCAGGGAGTGCGAGTTTATGCGCGAATGCACCGCGCCCGTTTACGCGAACACGTTTCAATAAATATTACTGCACAAAGGAGAAGAACAGATGCGGCTTATAATAGCATCCAACAACGCGCACAAGGTACGCGAAATAAAGGAGATTCTGGGCGATTATTTTGACGAGATACTCTCGCTTAAGGAAGCGGGCATTGCCATAGACGTTGAGGAGGACGGCGAAACATTTGAGCAGAACGCGCTGAAGAAGGCGCGGGAGGTGCTGAAAATAGCCGATGCGGACGCCGCCCTAAGCGACGACAGCGGCTTGATGGTAGATGCGCTAAACGGCGCGCCCGGGGTATACAGCGCGCGCTTTGCCGGGGAGGGCCATGACGACGCGGCCAACAACGCAAAGCTTATCGCCCTGATGCAGCCCGTTCCCGATGAAAGGCGCACGGCGCGCTTCGTAAGCGCGGTAGCCTTGGCGCGGCGCGGCACGGAGCCGATAGTTTGCCGCGGCACGGTAGAGGGCAGCATACTTCACGCTCCGCAGGGCGAAAACGGCTTTGGGTACGACCCGCTGTTCTTCTATTCTCCCGCGGGGCTTTCATTTGCGCAGATGAGCGCGCAGAGCAAGAACGCAATTAGCCACCGCAAAAGGGCGCTGGAGGCATTGAAGGCGGCGCTGGAGGCGGAGAGCAGAGCATGATACTTGGCGTATTGAGCGACACGCACGGCGATACGGATGCGGTAAAGCGGGTATATGCCGCGCTGCCCGATGCCGATGCATGGGCCTTCTTGGGCGATGGTCAGCGCGAGGCAAACTGGCTTATGGAGCATAGCGGCAAGCCTGTATACACCGTTAAAGGCAACTGCGACGCGGGAGATATAGAGAGCGAGCAGGTCATAACATTGGGCGGCGTCCGCATATTTATGACGCATGGCCACGCCTATGCCGTTGCGCTCAACAGTTACCGTATAATGCTCAGGGCGCAGGAGCTGGACTGCGCCGTTGCGCTGTACGGCCACACGCATGTTTCCGAAATAGAATACGCGGGCGGCGTGCAGATAGTCTGTCCCGGCAGCCCAAGCGTGCCGCGCGGCGGGCGGCGCAAAAGCTTTGCAATAATAGAGATGGAAAAAGGCTTCGCCACGGCGCGCATAGCGGCGCTGTAAGCACAAGGGCCGCCGCCCGATCAATGGCGGCGGCAGGAATATCTTGGAAAAAATTGTCCGACAGCTTGAATGAAAAAGCAAAAACCCCTTCAAAAGAAGGGGTTTCGTTTGGCGCAGAGAAAGGGATTCGAACCCTTGTTACGGTTCCCCGTAAACACGATTTCCAGTCGTGCGCCTTAGACCAGCTCAGCCATCTCTGCAAGCCGCTTGATTATAATACACTATTTTGGCTTGCATTGCAAGCAAAATTTGTGCGCTTGACAATTCTGCCCGCGCGCGGCACAATTATGCCCATATAATGAGCGGAGGTGAACCATAATGGCTATCATTGAAAGGCTGCCGCAGAGCGCATTCGGCATAAGCAAATGGAGCGGCGGCACCACGACGGAGCTATTCATATGGCCGCAGGGCGCATCGTATGCGGAGCGGCGCTTTTGCATACGCATAAGCACGGCAACGGTGGATATAGACCGCTCCGTATTCACAAGGCTTTGCGGTGTTACGCGCTATATCGCCCCGCTTGGCGATGGGTTTACGCTTGAAATAGGCCAAAACGCACCCGAATTCATACCGCACGCCGCCGTGAAGCGCTTTGACGGCGGCGAGGATGTTATATGCACGGGCGCGGGGCGAGACCTTAATTTGATGCTGAAGGGCGCGGACGGTGAGCTGATAATGCTAAAGCC
Source organism: uncultured Christensenellaceae bacterium (assembly GCA_902475645.1). Taxonomy (GTDB): domain Bacteria; phylum Bacillota; class Clostridia; order Christensenellales; family CAG-138; genus Phil1. Next base: position 3,752 of record CABSAH010000072.1, read on the forward strand.
CAACGAGCGGCACGGTGTAAAGCGGGCGGAGTTCGTATTTGTATATGCGGTTAAGGCCTGCTGCGTGACCATTGGCGGCGCGCATACGGATGCAGAGTGCGGCGACTTTTTGCGCATATATGCCGATGCGGGCGAAACGCTTACCGCAACGGGCGAAATAGGGCTTTTCTACGCGCAGACATTGTAAATTGACTATAATATCCGCCCTTGCGGGGAATACTACCCTCAGTTAATCAGGCTTATGCGGAAAGAGGGCGGGTATGGATGAACAAAAAGGATAGCGATAAAAGGGAAAACGGGCATAAAAGGGGCTTTTTTGCGCTGCTGTGGCGCGTTATCCGCACGGTGTTAATCGTTGCGGCGGGCGCTTTGGCGGCGTTTTTGCTCTTTTTTGCGGTGAAGCTGCTCAATATCGATTCATGGAAGGACTTTGACCCGGACAGGATACTTTCCGCCCCGCAGACGCTTATAGTATACGACGGCGGCGACGCGGAGGCCATTCGCCTGCACGCAAAGGAGGACAGGGTATATAAGCGCATAGAGGAGCTGCCCGACCATGTGCAGAAGGCGTTCATATCCGCTGAGGATGCGCGCTTTTACAGGCACAACGGCGTTGACTTCATCCGCGTTATGGGCGCGCTGTGGACGGATATAAAGCAGATGCGCTTTGTTCAGGGCGCAAGCACCATTACGCAGCAGCTTATAAAGCTAAGCCACCTTACGCCGGCTAAAACGATATCACGAAAGATAGAGGAAGCCGTGCTTGCCATGCAGATGGAGCGGCTTTACGAAAAGGACGAGATACTTGAAATGTATCTCAACTATGTCTACTTCGGCGCTGGCTGCTACGGAATAGAGGCCGCGGCGCTGAACTATTTCGGCGTGGGCGCGGGGGAGCTGAGCATTGCGCAGGCGGCGGATTTGGCGGGTATACTCAAATCGCCCTCGGCATACGCGCCGCACATAGACGGGGAAGCCTCGCTTAAACGGCGAAACACCGTTATACGGCTAATGTATGAATACGGCTATATATCCGAACAGGAGAGGGACGAGGCCGTTGCGGAGCCGCTTATTTTGGCCGAAAAGCAGCAACAGCACCGCGGCTATTATATAGATGCCGCGCTTGAGGAGGCGCAGGGCATACTCAATACGGATATGGAGGAATTGCTTTGCGGCGGGTATAGGATATATACGGCAATGGACGCCGCGCTTCAATCGCTTTGCGAGCAGGCCGTGAATGAGCATGAACTTTTTCCCAACGGATGCGCAGGCTGCCAGGCGGCGGTGGCCGTTGTGCAGCCGAATACGGGCTATGTGCTTGCCATGGTCGGCGGGCGCGGGGACGCGGGGGCAATGGCCTTCAACCGCGCATGCGATATGCGGCGGCAGCCCGGCTCGCTTATAAAGCCCATAATCGTATATGCGCCCGCGCTTGAACGGCTCAACTACACCGCCGCAACAATGCTGATGGATGAAAAAACGGCGTTTGGCGATTATTCGCCCAAAAACGCCGGGGATAAATACTACGGCTGGGTAACGCTTAGGGATGCCGTAAAGCGTTCGCTCAATGTGCCGGCGGTAAGGGTGCTGAGCGAATTGGGCGTTGAAAACGGCAAGGAATTTGCAAAAAGCGTGGGCGTAGAATTTGACGAAAGCGACACGAGCCTTGCCCTTGCCCTCGGCGGGTTTTCATACGGGGTATCCCCGCTTGAAATGGCGGCGGCGTATGCGTGCTTCGCCTGCGGCGGGGAATACAGAAAAACCGCGCTTATCAGGAGCATAACCGATGCAAACGGGCAGATCCTTTATATGCATGAGGATGCGCCCGCGCGCGTGATGAGCGAGGGCAACGCATATATATTGACAAGCATGCTGCAAAGCGTGGTAAGCGAGGGCACGGGCAAAAGGCTTGGCGAATTGAACATCGCTTTGGCGGGGAAAACGGGAACGGTGGGTGAAGCGGAGGGCAACCGCGACGCATGGATGGCCGTATACAACCGCGAATACTCCGCCTGCGTATGGATGGGCTACGACAGCGCGCGCGACGGTTTGCTGCCGCCGAACGCCACGGGCGGAAGATATCCCGCGCTAATACTGCACAGATTGTTTTCAAGGCTGTATGCGGACGCCGCCGCGCCGGAGTTTATAATGCCCGATACCGTTGAAAAGGTGAAGCTTGACGGCTATACGCTTAAAGGCGAGCATAGGGCCGTGCTTGCAAACGCCTTTACGCCCAAGGACAGCATTGTTAAGGAGGTTTTCATTAAGGGCACCGCGCCTGAGGAAACCACGCGGTATTGGGCCGTGCCAAGGGCCGTAAGGAGCATAAGCGTACGCCTTAACGCGGACAATAAGCCCGTGATAACGTTCAATACGGCGGAACGGGGCATGAGCTATTGCATATACGCCGTAGCGGGCGCAAAGCGCACAATGCTTGCGCGAATATCGGGGGACGGCGAATTAAGCTATACCGATGAAGCGGCAAAGGGCGGCATGGCAAGCTATGCCGTGGCGGCGGAGCATCCAAAGCTTGCTATACTTGGCAAAAAGGCGCAGGGGCCTATGAGCCGCACGGTAAGCGTGATAGTGCCGCCGGATGCGCCGCAGCAAACAAATGTCCCCGAGCTAATGCTCGAGGACACGGAATTTTTTGATGATGAAGAAAACGCGGGTTAGCCCCTTAAACGGCGGTAAACGTATGCTTTAAGCTGCTCCGTCGAATCGGCCGCGCTGCCGCTTAGCTTGGCGCTGCCTTGGGCGGAATCGTCCCGCCCGCCGCCCTTGCCGCCGAACAGCGCATTCACGGCCTGAATAAGCTCGCGCATGCTTACGGATACGTCCGCCGAGCGCGCCACGCGGTAGCTTAGCGTTTCATCCTTTTGGGAAAGCACAACGGCAACCGTGCCGCCGTGCGCGCAGAGCTTTTCGCAAAGGAAACCAAGCTCATTGGCTTCAAGCCCTTCTTCAAGCGTTACCACGGCGCGCGTGCTGCCGCAAAGCGCGGCTTCGTTGGCAAGCTCCCTTGCGCGGTAATCAAGCAGCATATCCGTGCGCCGCTTGAATTCCCGCTTCATTGCGGCAAGCTCGTCGCCCTGCTTTATAACGGCGTCCACGGCCTTGTCCGCGCTTGTGCTGAAGCGGCGGGCTATGGCGTCCATGCGCGCGCCGTCCCGCTGCATGGATAAAACGGCCCTCATGCCGCACGCAAAGCCTATCCTTACGCCGCCCTTATAGTTCATGTGGGATAATATCTTCAATACGCCAACCTGCCCCGCGCTTTGGCAATGCGTGCCGCAGCAGGTGCAGGAATCCACGCCGCCCGCGTAAACAACGGTTATTTCGCCCTGCAAGCCCTTGGCCTTTTTGCGTATTTCTATTGCTTCGTATTCCTCCGGCGTAACGGTTATGGTGCGGGTAGGCTCGTCCCGCTGAATGGCCTCGTTCACCTTCAATTCAAGCTCCGCTATCTGCTCCGCCGAAAGGGGCTTATCAAAATCCACCGTAACAATATCATCCGCCATATGGAAGCCAACGTTAGTGCAGCCGAACATGCTGTGCGCAAGGCCGGAAAGCATATGCTCGCCCGTGTGCTGCTGCGTATGGTCAAGGCGCACGGCCTCATCCGCCGCAACGTGCACGCTTTGGCCTATATCAAGCGGCTTATCGCAGCTATGCCATATGTTACCGCCCTCCTCGCGCGCATGGGTGCAGCGGGCGGAGCCTATGTATCCGGTGTCGCTCAGCTGGCCGCCGCCTTCGGGGTATATTGCGGTGCGGTCGAGCAATATGTCGAATGTGCCGTCCGCATTGGCGCGGCAGTCCAGCACCGCTGCATCGCATTGGGTGCAGCCGTTTTGATGATATAGCTTAGCGGTCATATATGCCTCCGGTTATTGCATAAAATATGCTTTGCATTATACCATAGTAATGTTATAAAATAAAGGGAAGCCGTAAACGGGCTGAAATACAAACAAAGGGAGGCTGCATATGAAATTCAGCGAATATGCATACAAAAGGCCGGTTTTTGAGGAAGTGAAGGAGCAGCAGCTAAAGCTTATTGCCGCGCTTGGCTGCGCGGAAAGCTTCGAGCAGGCGGAAAAAACGTTTCTTGAATGCGAAAAGCTAAAGCGTTCCGTGAACACAATGGCCACGCTTGCGTCAATACGCTTCACGCTTAACACCGCCGATGAATTCTATAAGGCGGAGCAGGATTATTGGGACGAAACAGGCCCGCTGCTTGCGGAGCTTGAAGTGAAGATGCGTGCGGCGCTGCTTGCATCCCCGTTCAAGGCGGACTTTGAAAAGAAATACGGCGAAATGCTTATAAAGAACGCGGAGCTTGCCGTAAAGAGCATGACGCCGGAGCTTATTCCGCTTATGCAGGAAGAAAACAAGCTGAACAGCGAATACAGCGCCCTTACATCAAGCATGAGCGTAACCTATCAGGGCGAGGAGTGCAACAACTACGGCCTGCTAAAATACATGGAAAACAGCGACCGTGACATTCGCCGCGGCGCGTTCCACGCATGGGCGGGATGGTTTGCGGATAATGAAAAGAAGCTTGGCGAGCTTTACGACAAGCTTGTGCATTTAAGGCACCGCATGGGCAGGATAATGGGCTTTGACACGTTCACCCCGCTTGGATACATGAACATGGGCCGCATGGATTACACCGCAAAGGAAGTGGCAAAATACCGCGAGCAGGTCGTAAAATACATTGTGCCCGTATG
>CABSAH010000073.1 GCA_902475645.1 uncultured Christensenellaceae bacterium
AAAGCCTCCCTGTCGAGGGAGGTGGCTTTTGCGTTAGCAAAAGACGGAGGGAGTCGAAAGGGGAACAGCTAAAACCCGCCACGCGCCGTTTTCACCGCCTTACAAACTCTTACACAAAGCCTCCCTGTCGAGGGAGGTGGATTTTGCGAAGCAAAAGACGGAGGGAGTCAAAATAAGCTTGCAGCTTTTTGTCTGGTTTACTCCCTCAGAAAATTCGCTTACAGCGAATTTCCAGCTCCCTCTAAGAGGGAGCCTTTTGGTTTGTGCAAACTCTGTTCCCCCAAAAGCCTCCCTGTCGAGGGAGGTGGCTTTTGCGTTAGCAAAAGACGGAGGGAGTCAAATTAAGCTGTCCCCGCTGGCGGGGAAAGTGGCTGCGAGTGAAACGAGCAGACGAAAGGGGTGCGCGTTGGAAGATATTTTGCGATTTTAATTATTCCCCCTCAGCTTCACTTACGCTCAGCAGCTCCCCCGCAAGCGGTGGAGCCTTTTTGCACAACCACCGCCCAAAAGCTGTCCCCGCGTGCGGGGAAAGTGTCGCGGCGCAAGCCGTGACGAAAGGGGAACGTATTGGTTGTGGCTTTTGCGAAGCAAAAGACGGAGGGAGTTAAAAGCAAAGCAGGAGCGGTATATGCCGCTCCTGCTGCGATGTTGGTAATATCGGTTGTTTGGGGCGTTGCGCCCGTATTTTTTGCGGTTGTCGGCCTTATATCAGTCGCGCTTTCTGCTTGCGGCAACTATGGCCATTGCAATGGCTGCAAGCACGAGCCCCGCGCCGATGAAGGGCGTTTGTGCGTCGCCCGTCTGCGGCAGGCCGGCGGAAACGGCGGTGTTGGTTATAATGGCATTGCCGCCGTAGTAGTTCACGGTGCTTACATAGCCCTTTGGCACGTTAAGCTCCGCCACCGTCCACTTGTAACCCGTATCAAGGCCGCGCCATGTATGCTGCCAGCGGTTGGCGGCGCTCAGCTCAGCCCTGCCGTCGTCAACTACCCTGCCGAACATATTAAGGCTGTACGGCTCCCCGTTGCGGTAAAGCTGAACGGTCACGCTCTCGCGCATATGCTTTTCGTTGCCGTCGCTCCATCTCTTTTCAACGCTCAGGCTTTCGGAGAGCGGCAGACTTTCCTTGGTATTGATGAAATTCACCCTTATGGTATCGGCAACCGGCTTATCCATTTCCCATTGCGTGCCTGTTATGCCGTTCACGGTGGTGAGATAGCCCTTGCTGTCCAGCTCCTTAACCTTTATGGGCCTATTCTTGGCCGCAAGGTTGATTATGCTCAGGCTTTCGCCGTGCTTCAGTGTAAAGCGCAGCGTTGCTTCCTTACCATCATAAGTGAGATCGTTCGGCCCGAACTCATGCGTACTGCCGTTCGCAAACCTTTTGTATATCCCTTTGTCATTTCCCGCACCGGGAGCCCTTACCGACGCCGCGGCATTCGCGGAGTACGCTATCGGAGGCTGGGACGGATTCGGTACTACTATATCATCATTCAGATGGAACGTTACCTCGAACTCGAATTCGTCGTTCACGTTAGCGTTGTTGCCCTCAACGGCCTTGGATATAACTACGTCGCAATCATTGCGCTTTTCGTAATTATTATGTATGATTTTATCGCCTTCCTGGCCGCTGGCGTCTGACACTGCAATTCCCGATGTGAATACCAGCCTGTATCCTTCCGGTATAACGGGGGCTATCTCCTCTATGGCAACGAATTTATTTCTGGGAAGGCCTTTAATGGTATAGCTTCCCGAGTGGTAACCGTCCTGACCATTCCATGCGACAGTGATGGGGAATTCGCCCTTTACCCCATTCTCTATTGGCTTGATTTCCCAATTATTCACCGTGGGGTCCTCTACTTGGTAATACTCGAAATTGAATGTGTATTCCTTGGCATTGTCAAGACCGTAAGCCCGTTTTATTACGACCACCGAAACATTATCCGTAGGCGGATTGGTATCGGGCGGGTAGGTCTGGTTGTCGGCCAAGGCCGTCATGGGTATGAGTGCAACGAGCATCACAAGCGCAAGCAGTATGCCCGCAAATTTAGCGTATTTTTTCATAGATTCTCCCCTTTCGTTTTCTGCGATTTCGATTTGCAAATCTCCTTTGTCCGTCCGCTCCCGCAGGAGCGGCGCACCAATAGGCATTGTTTCCAAAATCATTTTATCATGCTCCAAAGATATTACGCAATAATAAAATTGCAATTATTTATATTTTCTATGCAAAAAAGGCGCTGCTTTCGTTCGGCAGCGCCCGCATCGGTGCGTTATACATAGCAAATATTACAGCATCAGCTCATATACCCCGTCAATGGCAATGCCCGCCGCGTCCGCCGCCGCAAGCAGCTCGCTTCGGCATTCAACGGGGGCGCGCCAGCTCATGCCGCAGCCCGCCGTAATTTCACGCGGCACGGGTATAAGCCTGCCCGTCAGCTTATTGGCGGCGCACATGGCCTCCATCGCCATTGCGGCGGTGGTGGTATGGAATGTTATTATAAGCCAAAGCCTTTTCTCCCTCATTGCGATAGCTCCCTAACGGCGCGTATGGCGGCGTCAACCTCCCGCTCCGTATTGTAATAAGCAAAGCTGAACCTTACCGCGCCCTGCTCCCGCGTGCCGAGCGCCGCGTGCAGCCTTGGGGCGCAGTGTGCGCCCGGGCGCGTGGCAATGCCGTATTCATAGCTTAGCGCATCCGCAATTTCGCCCGAATCGCAATCGGCTATGTTAAGCGCTGCAATGGCCGCCCTGTCGCGCGAAAAATCGCCGTATACGGTAACGTTTTTTATGTCCTTAACGCCGTTGTAAAAGCGGCGCATAAGCCCCTGCTCATGCGCGTGTATGCTTTCAACGCCCGTATCCAGTATAAAGCGCACCGCCGCGTTAAGCCCCGCTATGCCGTGGCCGTTGAGCGTGCCTGCTTCAAGGCGGGTAGGGTATTGCCGCGGCTGCGTTCTGCTGAATGACTGCACGCCGCTGCCGCCAACCCTGAACGGCGCAATTTCAACCCCGCTCATTATGCAAAGCCCGCCCGTGCCCTGCGGCCCCATAAGCCCCTTATGCCCCGTGAAGCACAGTATGTCTATTCCCATTGCGGCCATGTCTATGGGTATGCAGCCGGCGGACTGCGAAGCGTCAACTATCATGAGCGCGCCGTTTTTATGCGATAGTGCTGCAATGCGGGCAATATCAAGCATGTTCCCCGTAAGGTTTGAAGCGTGGGTGCATACCACGGCGCGGGTGGCGGGCGTTATCAGCGCGGCAAGCTCGGCGTAATCTATATTGCCCTTTTTGTCCGCCGCCGCAAAGCTTAGCTTAACGCTTCGCTCGGCCTCAAGGCGGTAAAGGGGCCTAAGCACGGAATTATGCTCAAGATCCGTACTCACCGCCGCATCACCGCGGCCTATTGTGCCGCATATTGCAATATTTAGCGCCTCCGTTGCGTTTGCCGTAAAAATAACATGGTCGGCACGGGGGCAGCCGAAAAGCCGCGCAATATTTTCCCGCGCCGAATAGACCGTGCGCGCAGCCGAAAGCGCCCCGTCATGCGTTCCGCGCGCGCAGTTGCCCATTGTCCGCATGGCGCTTACAACGGCCTCCGCCACCTGCGGCGGCTTAACGAGGGTGGTTGCCGCATTGTCCAGATATATCACGGCTTTATTACCTTGCCCGCACCGGCAAGCTTTTCAACTATTGTATACATATTGGTAACGCCGCCCACGGCAAGCTTATCGGTAAGGCCGTAGAAATTAAGGCAGGTGCCGCAGGTAAGTATTTCAACGCCCTGCGCCTCCATGCCCTTCAAATCCTCAACCGAAACGGAGCCTTCGGTGGTAAGGCGCGCGCCGCCGTTATAGAAAAGCATTGTTTTGGGCAGCGTTTCAAGCTGGGATACGGCGAATATAAAGCCCTTCATAAGCGTTTTGCCAAGCTCCTCGGAGCCGCGGCCCATAATGTCCGCATCTATTGCAACCACAAAGTCGCCGCGGTTATCAACGGCGCAGCTAATGTCCGCCTCGCTCATTTCAACGGGGCCGTCCACCCAAATGGTTATTCTGTAAAGCTCATCGGAAAGCCTTTCGCTGCTGTGCTTAAGCCCCTTGCCGTTTGCAAGGCGGGTCAGGTTCTGTATCGCTATTTCGTTATCCACCTGAACCTCAAGCGTTCCGGCCTCCCTGAATTCCTTCAGCGCCCTTGTGGCCTTTACCACGGGTATGGGGCACTGATCGCCCACGGCGTTTATCCTCACGTTTGCCATTTCTTTATCCTCCTGTTTATTGCTTGACGCCGGTCAAGTTTTTATAAAAAATCAAAAGCTTCCGCTGTTGACATTATAGCAAACAACGATTGCATAAAACAATCGCTCTTTGCCGCCTTATGCCGCCTCAATCCCCGTCGTCACCGAATTCGCGCCTGTGCCGCATGAAAAAGTCGTACTGCGCGCGGATGTTCGCCATGTCCGTCCACCTAACGGGGCATACGGGGCAAGCATCCATGCTGTATACCCTTGCGCCCTTGAGCGAGAGCATGAAGGGCGAATGGGAGCATATTATAAACTGGCAATTATAAAACCGCGTCGCGTTTTCGATATATTCCGCCAGCCTTTCCTGCGATTGGGCGCTCAGGCTGTTTTCGGGCTCGTCCACAAGATAAAGGCTGTTTTCATCTATTTTATCGGTAAAGAACAGCAGCGCGCTTTCTCCGTTTGAATGAGCGCGCACGTTGTTCATAAGGCTTACGCGCACATATGCGCTCTGCGTCATGCGGCGGCGCCTGTTCTGCTGCACAAGGTCGGCATAATCGTCCATGCTGCGCACGCGCATGGGCCGGGCGTTTGGCGAACGCTCCCTCAGCCATTCGGTAAAAAGCTCCTCCCGCCGCTCGTCTATGCCGCTGTTAAGGCTGCGTATATTGAATATAAAGTCAAAAACATCGTCGCTCGTAATTATTTCCGCGTTGAAGTCCTCCTCCGCGCGCGGGTCGGCAATAAAGCTGCACATGCTTACGTATTCATCAAAAAACGCGCTTGAATTATACGGAGAAGTGCGCTTTGCCTTCAATGCCTGCGCCATTATGTTGAGCGCGCTTGTTTTGCCCGAACCGTTGCCGCCCGAAAGTATTGTTATAGGCTCGAATTCAAGGCGCGTAAGCCCCTTTTGCGGAAACAAGCCGAACGGATAGGCCGTTGAATAGCAGGTGCGCTTCAGCGCCATAAAAAAGCTTTCCTCCCGTTCCTTGGGCGGGAACGAGAATTCCTTCAAATAAAGCATAGGCATTCCCCCTTTGCGGAGCAATATGTGAATATAGTATATCATGCTTCATATATATCAGGTATGGTAAAAATAAGGCTTAACACTCAAAGGCTTATAAGGCTTGGGCTTATATCGCTTGCAATATCGCTGCTTGTGCTTATGCTGCGCGGCTGCGCCATAGCGCGCAATGGGGGAACGGAGCCGGATGCGGATGCGGACGGGGACGGGGGCGAGGCGATGGTGAGCATATACGACGCCGAGGCGGACAAGGTGTATTCGTTGCCGCTTGAAGAATATGTGCTCCGCGTTACGGCGGCGGAGATGCCCGCAAGCTTTTCGGAGGAGGCGCTCAAGGCGCAGTCGGTTGCGGCGCGCACATATACCGCCCGAAGGATGCGCATATTCGGCGGCAAGCCCTGCGGCAGGGGCGGCGCGGACGTTTGCACGGACAGCACATGCTGTCAGGCCTACCGCACGCGGGAGGAGCTTTGCAAAAAATGGGGCGACGCGGCGGATATGTATTTTGCTAAGCTTGACGGCGCGGTTTCCGCCACGCGCGGCATTATACTAACCTACGGCGGCAAGCCCATAGAGGCGCTGTTCCATTCATCCTCCGGCGGCATGACGGAGGACGCGGCGAACGTTTTCGGCGGCAATGCGCCGTATCTTAAAAGCGTATCAAGCCCCGGCGAGGAGGCGTTTTCGCATTACGGCGCAACGGTATCCTTCACCCGCGCCCAGTTTGCCGCCGCCGTTAACGCGGGCATAAAGGGTGCGGACATATCAAAGGATAAGCTTGAGGAGCAGGTGAAAATACTTGAAACGAGCGAAAGCGGGCGCGTTATGAAGCTGAAGCTCGGCAAAAAGACCGTATCCGGCCGCGAATTAAGGCGCGCGCTTGGGCTGAACAGCACCGCCTTCACAATGGATATTTCGCCCGAGCGCGTTACGCTCTCCACCCGCGGCTACGGTCACGGCGTGGGCATGAGCCAATACGGCGCGGAGGCCATGGCGCGGCGCGGCGCGGACTACGAGGAAATATTGCTGCATTATTATACGGGCGCCAAAGCGCAGCGTATCGACTGCGGGGGGATAAAATAGAATAGCCTACCGGCCTTTTTGCCGCACAAGAGCACGGCTTTATTGACACGCACAGCCCAAGAATTTATAATTTTATAAAATCGATAAGGATGAACACGAAATGGATAATAGCACGGCACTTACCCCGTATGAAACAAGGGAGATTTTGTTTTACAAAACGGATAACGGCGATATAAAGATTGAGATACTGCTGTATAATGAGAACCTTTGGCTGACGCAGGCAAAAATGGCTGAGCTTTTTGACGTTCAAAAGGCCGCGATTTCAAAGCATTTGAAAAACATTTTTGCATCGGGCGAATTGGACGAGGATTCAGTTGTTTCCATTTTGGAGACAACTGCGGCCGACGGCAAAAGGTATTCCGTAAAGTATTATAATCTGGACACCATCATTGCGGTTGGGTATCGCGTAAACTCCAAGAAAGCGACCATGTTCCGCATATGGGCAAATAGGATATTAAAGGAATACATAATCAAGGGCTATGTAATGAATGATGAACGCCTGAAGGAGCCTGAAAGCTTTTTCGGGAAGGACTACTTTGAAGAACAGCTTGAACGCATTCGTGATATTCGTTCAAGCGAACGGCGTTTCTATCAAAAAATTACGGACATATACTCCCAATGCAGCGCGGATTACGACGTGGGCAGCCCTATTACCAAGGAATTTTTTGCCACGGTGCAGAACAAGCTGCATTATGCCGTAACTCAGCATACCGCGGCGGAAATCATATACGATAGGGCAGGCAGCCAAAAGCCGAACATGGGATTATCAACATGGAAAAACGCGCCAAACGGCAGGATACGCAAGGCCGACGTGACCGTTGCAAAGAATTATCTTGATGAAACCGAGATGAAAAATCTCAATGAGATTGTTTCCATGTATTTGGATTACGCCGAAAGGCAGGCGCGGCGCGGGAACATAATGTATATGCAGGATTGGGTTGACAAGCTTGACGCTTTCCTGCGGTTTAACGATGAGGAGGTGCTACACCATAAAGGGCGTGTAACCGCCGCCATTGCAAAAGCCTTCGCCGAAAGCGAGTTTGAAAAATTCCGCGTGTTGCAGGATCAAACCTATAAAAGCGATTTTGACCGATTGATTGAGGATATGTCCAAGGCTTGAACCCATGAAAAGACTAACCATACAAACAGACCGTTCCCTTTGCGGCAGAACGGTGCAGAGCGTTATAACGCAGGAGCTTATGGCGTCGGATACATATCTCAGGCGGCTTAAAACGCTGCCTATGGGCATAAGCGTAAACGGCGCGCACGCACGCAGCACATATAGGCTTGCATTGGGGGACGTACTGAGCATACAGCTAAGCGACCCTTTGGAGGGCCGTCCGTCGGGCAAGGCGGCAAGGCTTGATATTCTTTATGAGGATGAATGGCTTATCGTTATAAATAAAAAAGCGGGCGTGGCGGTACATTCCTCCACCAACGAGCCCGATATGGACACGGTTGAGGATGCGCTGTACGCCTATCTTCCGCCGGACGAGCGTCCGCATCCCGTAAGCCGGCTTGACCGCGGCACGACGGGCGTTATGACCATTGCCAAATGCGGCTATATGCACGCGCTTATGAAGCGCATTATGGAGCAGGGGCTGTTTGAAAAGCAATACGCCGCCATACTTTCCCGCGTTCCCCAAAGGGCGGAGGGGATTATAGCTGCGCCCATAGGCATGGCCGAAAATTCGCATTACAAGCGCGCCGTGTGCGCCGATGGCGCGGCCGCCGTAAGCGAATACCGCGTGCTTCGCGCGTTTGACGGCATGGCGCTTTGCGCTCTGCACCCGCGCACGGGCCGCACGCATCAGCTCCGCGTACACATGGCGCATATCGGCTGCCCGCTCCTTGGGGACTGGCTCTATGGCGAAGGCTCGCCTCTCATCGCCCGCCCCGCGCTCCATGCCGAGCGCGTCGCCTTCACCCATCCGCTCACGGGAGAGCGCCTTTGCATCGCCGCCCCGCTTGCGGAGGATATGGAGGGGCTAATACGCGGCTGACTATATCGGGGGGCGCATATCCGCGCCTTACCAGCTTTCGGCCGTAAGAAAATCGTAAAGGTGAACTACCTTTATGCCGTTCTCTATGCCCGTAT
>CABSAH010000074.1 GCA_902475645.1 uncultured Christensenellaceae bacterium
AAGCTACGCCGTTTCCCGAAAACAATCTTATGCTGTTTTATGAGTGCCGCCCTAATGACATATCGTTTATGTACATCAGGTCCATTTTAAGCTTGTCCTTCGGCTCGGTGTTGTACTTGCCGTACACCTGCGCTGTGCCGGTGAGTCCTGCCTTTACCTGAAGGCGCAGACTGAAGGCAGGCATCTCCTTTTCATACTGTGCAGCGATTTCGGGGCGCTCCGGTCGTGGGCCGACAATGCTCATATCGCCCTTCAATATATTGAGGAGCTGCGGCAATTCATCAAAACGAATGGCCCTGATAACATGTCCCACGGGTGTAATGCGGTCATCATGCTCGGAAGCAAGGCGCGCCACACCATCCTTCTCTGCGTCCACGCGCATGGAACGGAACTTTAATATCTTAAAGAGTTTCCCATCCTTCGTCAGGCGTACCTGCTTGTAAAGCACCGGGCCGCGGTCATAAGCCTTTATGACGGCCGCGGTTATTAGCATGAACGGACTCGCCAGTATCAACCCAATCAATGACAGCATTATATCCAGCGCTCTCTTTGTAAAAGCGTATTCAGGGTGCGGCATGGCGCGTTTAACGCTCATAATAGGCACGCTGAAGGATTGCTGGTGCCTAGCTCCCGCAATTATGATATCACCGGTATGGGGTATGAAGTAGCAGTTAATGTCCTTATCAATACATGCTTTTACAATGCCGTTGCGCAGCGTTGCCGGAACGCCCGAAACAATCACCGTCTTATAATCGTCCAACACGGGAATAATATCCTGAATGGACTCGGGAGCCTCCATTTTTCGCTCTATATTAAAACGGCTCCCGAAAAATGCAATTTCGTAGAGCTTTTCTATATCGCTTTCATCCTGATATATTATCAAAGTTTTCATCGGCGGATTAAGCTTGAAATACAGCCAATTTGCCGCCAGGCACCATAAAATGCATATCGGAATCTGCACAAAGAAAGCGGCAATCATCGGCAGCGGGTTCAGCAGTCTTAGCTGAATCAGGCTCGCAAAGAAATAAGTAATTCCGACGCTGAACAGGCAGGTCAGTACCTGAGCGTAAAGGACCTCTCCGGCGCGGAAAACTCAGATTTCATATGCATTATACGTGTGATACAGAAAAACCGAAACAGCCGCAGATCATACGCAGACGGAAATGCTCATGACCTGAGTATTGTGTACCTTCATCATCGGAACGCACCACACAAACCACGCGGCAATCATGACACCCGTTGTCAGCACATAGTGCAGCAAATTCATAGCCCGCATCTGAACAGACTTACGCATTTGTGTCAAATAATCCCCCTCTTTCAAAACTTTTATAGCGCTACATTCGGCTCCTTATCCCGAATAGCAATGCAAAGCAAGCAATAAACAGCACATTTTTCATATCATGCTGACAAGCCGGTCGGCATAAAGCTCGCCGTACTGCTTTACCAGCAATTCATAGGTTCTCTTCATACAGGTTCTTCTGTGACCGCAATCATGGCTATCTGTCGCAACATAATCAATAAGCTCATCACGAAGCCATTTCCGTATCCGCGCATTCCGTATCATCCCTCCGCCATCCAATATCGTGCGGCAGTTCATCTGATACTTTACGGCCGTTTGCTCTTTTAATTGGTATATTCGCGCTCCGCCAAGCTCTCTGTACCGCTCCACATGAGCGATAATCGGGGTATATCCGCTCCGCCCCAACATTTCAACTGCCGACTTGATTTCCTGATACGAAAGCGCCGGGGCAAACTCAAGCAAAACATACTCCGAATGTGCCAATGTTATCAGTCGCCGCCCGTCAGCATAGTGTTCCAACGTAGGCGTGTACAGTATCTCGGCGCCTGAATACAGCTCCATCCCATAGCCGCAGCGTTCGCAGTATTCCTGCGCTTCGTCCAAATGCTTACGGAACCTTTCCTCATCAAACGGATATATTCCGGGCGTCATGTGCGGGGTGGCAATCAGCTTGGCTATGCCATCCGCTGCGGCTGCATCAAGCATTGCTTCCATCTCTTCCCTCGTCTGCGCACCGTCATCCATACCGTAAACAAAATGGGAATGGATATCCGAAAACCTCATCATTTCTTCGATGCTTGGGAATCGGCGTTCTTCCCGCGATGCTGTGGCTTAGGTTGGCTGTAAGCGCCGTAGCCATAGGAATAATAGGATTTATAGTAATACTTTTTGCTCAGATAATCGTCAAACTTCACCATGTTCAGCACAGTGCCGAGAATCGGGCAGCCGGTCTGCTCAAGCTGTTCCTTTACGTTTATCAGTTCCTTTCGGCGCACGCCGTCATAGCCTACCACAATCAGCGTTCCGTCACAGGACTTGGCAATTTCCGCAGCGTCTATAATAGCGCCCAACGGCGGCACATCCACAATCACGTAATCAACCTTCTGCGCAAGGTTCCGCAGCAGCATATCAAAGCGCGGGGAGACCAACAGTGAAAGGGAATTGGCTACCTCCCGTCCAATGGGCACCATGTATGCGCCGGGGATATTGGTTTCATATATAATATCGTTCTCCTGCGCCATGCCCGCAAGGTAATGCGCCAAGCCGAGCGGCTTTTCCGAGTCAAACTGCAATGCATACCTTGTGCTTATCATGCTTCGGCGCAAATCGGCATCCACCAGCACAACCGTCTTCCCAAGCTTCGCCATTGTGCGCATAATGTTCATGGCTAAAAAAGACTTCCCCTCCGAAGAGTGGCAGCTGGTAAGCATAATCTTTTTGACATTCGCTCCTGCAAAGGAGAGGTTGGTACATAGCGTATTCACAGCCTCGCTGCATGCATAGCTCAAAGGCGGAAATCGCCGGATGGTCAACGTATTCATGCCTTCTTTACCGTCCTTCCGCTCTTATTCTTTTTGCCGTCATTATCGCGTTCCACGGGAACGACGGCCAGTGTAACCAGCCCGGTGTATTCGCGGATCTCGTCCGCCGTCTTATATGTATCGTTGATAATCATCCGCACGGTAACAATGCCCGCGCCCAAAAGCACACCCCCGATGAAGCCGAGCATAATGTTCTTTGTTATGTTAGGGCTTACGGGGTTTGTGGGTACCAACGCTATCGACATTATGTTGGGCTTATCCGTTGCCATGGTATCGGCAATATACTGGCTGGCCACCTCAGCATATTCGTTGGCTATGGCCGCAGCCTCCGTTGGTGACGGAGAGGTGATCGTAATATCCAGCATTCGGGTGTTATTTTCGTTGGCTACGGTAAGCATATTTTGAATCTGCGCACAGGAATACGGCAGGTTTAGGTTAGAGATTACCTGAGAATGAACCTCCCACATTTTAAATACCTTGATATAATCGCTTGTAAGTGCCGTACCGATTTGCAAATCAGCCATATTGATGGCCGAATCTCTGCGGCTCAGAACATAAAGTGTCGATGTAGCCCTATACATCGGCGTTACGAGAAAGAACGTATACACGCCAACGGCGATTGCGAACAGCAGTGCAAGGCTCACTATTAGCTTCCAGCTACCCAACAGCCGATACATCAACTCAACCAAATCGATTGTTGAGCTGCTGTTATTTGGCTGCTGCGCTGGCTGAGCAGCTGGGGTTCGGTTCTGTCTGTTTTGTTGGTCAGTCATTCCTTGTATCTCCAATCCATCAAAGAAAATACCTTCCGCACAGAATGCGGAAAAGTGCGACGCTGTCGTGAATGATTCACGCTCCGGTTATATTCATCGTAAAAATCAGCTGAGAACACAAAGCAAAATCGCGCCTTCTATTACAAGTGCCGCCGTAAAGCACTTACTTCACTTCTTCATAAAATAAATCGAGTACTGTTTCGTACAGCGATTTTTCATCCGCATGAAACCGCATTAATCCGTTTGTACCGATTCTGCACCTGCCGTGCAGGGAAGTCAGCTCCTCGCGGACGTATTTTCGGGTATTATACGCTTCGTTAAGCAACCGCCCGCGGGTTATATTGGTAGTCAAATATTCGGAAGTACCGTCAAAAAAAGCGGCCGCCCCAAGAAAATCCTTATCCGCCAGGAAACGATTTTTGATTTGCCGGAGCAGTTGCTCTGCATATTGCTCCTGCCGCTCCGTGCGGGCTTTTCGATTTTCGGTATCCGCTTTACCGCAAAAGTATATCTCCGCCTGATTGCCATTAAGTGTAAGTTCAGCACCTTTCGTCATGGTCGGATCAAGAGCGGAAAAGTCGTCCTTCAGCGTAATCGTCACGCCGTCTGCCAAATCGTTAATTACACCAATGCCGTCCAAATCCACGGCAATATAGAAGTCGATAGGCGTGCTAAGAAGCAGACTCGATACGGCCTCAACGCTCAATTTACAGTATTGCTCCTTGCTATCTGATGCGAAATCATGCGCAGGATGCGTATCGGGCGCATCGGTGGTTATAATGGCTTCGCTGTCAATTTGCAGCCGCTTTACGGTTTGTGCGTTGTCATCAATTACCAATAGCTGCACAAACTCCGCCCGTCCTCCGTCTGCGCTGTCCCCCGCCTGGGCATTGCCGTAGTCAATACAGAGCAGCAGTACAGATGTAAGATTCTTTTTCAGACGGTAGGTTTTTCCGCCATAGGAGATGCCTGTATTATCGGCAATGTGCTGCCCATAATCGCCGTCAGGCTCCGGATTTGCCATGCGCTTCTCCAGCCAACGCCCCGCGCAATAAATCCCGAAAAGGAGGGCGATGACAAGCAACAGCACACAAACAGCCTTCAGCTTAACACCCGGCCTTTTGACATTCAGTCTCAAGCGCATACCTCCCGGTCCATCAAATGTGTTTGATTATCTCAAAGCCCAACCACACCGGAACTTCCTTGTCGTGGAAGGATAGGATCACCTGTCCGCTGCATCCGCGCTTGTCCACGCGCTTTATCTTGCCTTCCATATCCTTTAGCGGACCTGATACAATTCTAATCCTGTCGTTTTCCTTATATGCCTGAGAAAAGCCAAGGAGCCCGTTATATTGAAAAAGCCACCTTACAAAGCTTTCATCCTCGCCCGTAAGCTGCCATCTTCCGTCATCAAGCGTCAGCACGCGGATTATATTCTTCCGCGGGAAGCGATGTATCGGTTCGGCATATGAAGGAGCCTTAAAAAATACATAGCCCGGAAATACAATAGCTTCTTCCCTGGTTTTTACTTTTTTGCGCGTTCTGTATTTAAGCTGCCGCATGGCCACGGCGCATACCTCGGGACAGGCTAATTGTATCTGATCCGCCACAATCTGTTCATAGCCGGTTATGCAGAATATGCAACCATATGCTGCGTCCTCCTGCTGTACATCGTTTTCCGGAGCAGATAAAATGTCTTTTTCGCACATAGCTTCGCCCTCCGATCTTTTAAGCCGCCGTTTTAACGGCAGCGCTGTTCGGCTGTTAACTCCTTCGTATGCCTCATCTTCCTCCGCATCGCTGAACCCAGACGTATGCTTTGCCGGATGATTTGTTTTCAGGACATGAGCCTACGGATGCTGCTGATCGCGCCTTGTAAAGCTACGGCAAAATCAATTTGCGGGAATCAATCGGCTATGCTGACGCACGCACGGCACTCCGAAAACAACCTGCCTGAATAGTACCTATTAAGTTATCATCGCAAGAAACCGTATCCTGCGACATTTTGGATGAAATATAATCTGAAAAGCCCCCTCCATCCACGTCTGCATTATAAGCGATAAACAATGCCTTGTCAACACGATTCGACTTTGCTTGCACCTATGCTATATTAATTCATAATCAATCATTAATGAATACAAGCGTTGCTTGTTGCGGCATAATACCACATAAAAACGACAGCTTCAACGAATACAAAGCCGTTAAGGCTGCCGTTAAAATTGCCGTTTAAGCCCGTTTGTGCTTCCGTTTGCATCCGCCGTGCGGATAGGATACATCAATCCCTCTTCACGGCATAGGTGTTGGCATCCTTGAGCATAACGTCATGCGCGCCGCCTTCGGTTATGCTGGCCGCGGAAACGAGCGTGAGCCGCGCTTTTTCACGCAGTTCGGGTATGGTAAGCGCGCCGCAGTTGCACATTGTGGAGCGCACCTTGCTTAGCGTTACGGTAACGTTATTATGCAGGCTGCCCGCATAGGGAACGTATGAATCCACTCCTTCTTCAAATGAAAGCTTGCTGTCCCCGCCGCTGTAATACCGCTGCCAGTTGCGCGCGCGGGCGGAGCCTTCGCCCCAGTATTCCTTCATATAGTTGCCGTTTATCATAACCTTTGCGGAGGGGCTTTCGTCGCAGCGGGCGAAATAGCGGCCCAGCATGCAGAAGTCCGCGCCCATAGCCAAAGCAAGCGTAATATGATAATCATGCACTATGCCGCCATCCGCGCATATCGGCACATATACGCCCTTTTCAAGGAAGTATTCATCGCGCGCGCGGGCAACCTCCTGCACGGCGGTAGCCTGACCGCGGCCAATGCCCTTAGTTTCCCTTGTTATGCATATTGAGCCGCCGCCTATGCCGACCTTAACAAAGTCCGCGCCGGCATCGGCTAAGAAGCGGAAGCCTTCGCGGTCCACCACATTGCCTGCGCCCACCTTTACGCTGTCGCCGTACTTGGCCCGTATAAAGTCCAGCGTTCTCGACTGCCATTCGCTGAAGCCCTCGGATGAGTCTATGCACAGTATGTCCGCGCCCGCTTCCACCAGCGCGGGTACTCGCTCCTCATAATCGCGCGTATTTATGCCCGCGCCGACAATGTAGCGCTTTTGCTTGTCCAGCAGCTCCGTCGGGTTTTCCTTATGCGCATCGTAGTCCTTTCTGAATACAAACGCCACCATGTTGCCTTCCTTGGTTATAACCGGCAGCGAATTCAGCTTATGCTCCCATATTATATCGTTAGCCTCTTTTAAGGATACGCCCTCGTATGCAAAAACCAGCCTGTCTATCGGCGTCATGAACTCGCTTACCTTGGTAGCGGGGTCCATGCGGCTTGGGCGGTAATCGCGGCTTGTTACAACGCCGAGCAGCTTACCCGTTGCCGAGCCGTCATGCGTAACGGCAACGGTTGAATGACGGGTGCGCTCCTTAAGCGCAAGTATATCCGCCATGGTTTGATCGGGGCGAATGGAAGAATCGCTCATGGCAAAGCCCGCCTTGTACTTCTTAACCCGGCTGACCATAGCAGCCTGACTTTCTATCGGCTGGGATACAAATATGAACGATATTCCGCCTTCACGCGCAAGCGCAACGGCCAGCTTATCGCCGGACACGGACTGCATAACGGCACTGACAAGCGGTATATTCATTGAAAGCGCAGGCTCTTCGCCCGCCTTATAGCGCACGATTGGGGTTTTAAGCGATGTATTCGCGGGGGTGCATTCGGCGCTTGAATAGCCGGGTACCAGCAAATACTCGCTGAAAGTATGGGAAGGTGAACTAAAATAATATGCCATAATTTCTCCTTTCGGCCAAGCTTATGTAAAATTTATTTATTATAACCTATTCCGCGCATTTATCCAAGTGGTTTTTAACCATGCGGCGCACCTCGTTGAGCAAGGCAATATGCTTATCTATGGCAATATTGTCTATGCTTTCCTCGCTGCGCTTTGTTATGCCGTCAACCGCGCCCGCATCGAGTATTGCGCGCAGCATTGCGCGTTCCTCCCGCTCATCGGGCAGCACGTTTTTATTGAGATATAAGGACGCTATCGCCGCTATCCCCCAGCCCCACCAGTTTGATACGCCCGCTGCAAGCGTTATGTCCGCAGTCTGCGCGGCGGCGATATCCTCGCCGTGGTCAACAACGCGCCGCGTAACGTTAAACAGCTTTCCCGTGCCAAGCTCGTTGCCGCCGTCGCCTATTGCTATTGTCCTTGCGCCGTGCTTGTGCAGCAGTTCAAATTCCTCGTCCGTATCCGCATTCAGCCAGCCGTCTATTATTCTTCCCTTTGCCGTATGGCAATGGCCGTCTGCGGCCTTACCCGGGCGCTCTATTGATATAACCGTATCTATATCAAGCTTAGCAAGCTCATCCATATCACCGCTCAGCTTAATAAGCTCCGCATCCCTCGCGCGCATGCTCACCGCCGCGGCAAGCTGAGGATAGCAAAGCTCGTCCGTTGCGATATAAACCCTTTTCCCCGCATCGCAAAACGCGCGCGCTATATGCGCAGCACCTATCGGCCCATCCGTTTCGCAGCATATATGCCCGTCGCTCGCCTCCACGGGAAAACCGGTTATTATCAGCACGCACCTCGCCGCGGCAAACGCCTGCGCAAGCGCCTCAACATCGGCCGCGCCCGCATTCGCGCTGAAGCCTCTCGCCCCTTCGTCGCTTCTTAGCAATGCATCAAGGCGGGTATATAAATCGTTCATCATACGACCTCGTTATACAAAATTCAACAGAGTATATATTACCATTACTTTTTGATTAAGTACACCC
>CABSAH010000075.1 GCA_902475645.1 uncultured Christensenellaceae bacterium
GCGAACGCGGCGTTACCCTTTCCGGCGGGCAGAAGCAGCGCGTGGCAATAGCCCGTATGCTTATGCAGAACGCGCCCATATTGATATTCGATGATTCCATGAGCGCGGTCGATACCGAAACGGACGCATCCATACGCGCCGCATTGAAGCACCGCAGCGAAAGCACCACCACCTTCATAATATCGCACCGCATAACAACGCTGTGCCAGGCGGACAAAATACTGGTGCTTGAGCACGGCAGGCTGGTGGAGCAGGGCACGCACGGGGAGCTAATTGCAAAGCCCGGCCTTTATCAGCGCATTGCGCGCATACAGAATGCGCTTGAGGAGGAGCTAAAACAGGAGGGAGGCGAAAACAATGAGTAATTCCGCAATACGGGAGCAGGACCACGAAAAGGACGTAAAGGTGGACTTTTCAATATGGAAGCGGCTGTTTGCTTATGTTTTCCGCTATAAGAAAACCGCAATAACGCTTATGCTGTGCAACGTTGGCATAGCGGTAATAGATATTCTCTATCCGCTGATGAGCACCTATGCAATAGATAACTTCATTGAAAAGGGCACCACGGCGGGCATGGGCTGGTTCATTGCGCTGTATCTTGTGTTCATAGCGCTTCAGGCCGCGGGCGTATATGCCTTCATAGTAAAGGCGGGCAGGCTTGAAATGAACGTATCCTACGATATGCGCAGGGAGGCGTTCCAAAAGCTTCAGGAGCTTTCATTCTCGTTCTATGACCGCACGGCGGTAGGCTATTTGATGGCAAGGATGATTAGCGACGTGGCCAGCCTTTCAGAGATGATGGCATGGAGCTTCGTTGACCTTTTGTGGGCCTCAACGTATGTTATAGGCGTTGTTATAGCCATGTTCTCAATGAATTGGAAGCTGGCGCTTATGATAATGGTTGTAATACCTCCGCTGGCGATAATATCCGTATTCTTCCAAAAGAAGATACTTAAATATCAGCGCAGGGTTAGAAAGACCAATTCCCGCATAACGGGCGCGTTTAACGAAGGCATAATGGGCGCAATGACCACCAAAACGCTTGTGCGCGAGGATGCGAATTACAATGAATTCCAGCAGCTTTCCTCCGAAATGAAGCGGGATTCGATACGCTCCGCCCTGCTCAGCGCCCTGTTTATGCCCATAGTTATGTTCTTGGGCTCGATAGGCACGGCCATAGCGCTGCACCGCGGCGGCATAGACGTACTCGGCGGCATAATAACCTACGGCACGCTTTCCGCGTTCATATCCTATGCCACAAACTTCTTTGAGCCAATTCAGCAGCTTGCGGGCATTTTGGCGGAAATGCAGAGCGCGCAGGCGAGCGCGGAGCGCGTTGTATCGCTTATCGATACGCCGTGCGAAATAGTAGATTCGCCGGAGGTCATTGCCAAATACGGCGACAGCTTCAATCCCAAGCGCGAAAACTGGGAGCCTATAAAGGGCGACGTTGATTTTGACCACGTGAGCTTTGCCTATAAGGAAGGCGAAAGAGTGCTAAAGGACTTCAATCTGCACGTTAGGGCGGGCGAAACGATAGCCCTTGTTGGCGAAACCGGCGCGGGCAAAAGCACGATAGTAAACCTTGTTTGCCGCTTTTACGAGCCTACGGAGGGGCGCGTGCTTATAGACGGGCGGGACTACCGCGAGCGCAGCCAGCTTTGGCTGCAATCAAGCCTTGGCTACGTGCTGCAAACGCCGCACCTGTTCAGCGGCACAATAGCGGACAATATACGCTACGGCCGCAAGAGCGCAACCGATGAGGAGGTACGCGCGGCGGCGCGCATGGTACACGCGGAGGAATTCATACTGCGTCAGGACAAGGGCTACGATACGGAGGTCGGCGAAGGCGGCGTAAGGCTCTCCACGGGCGAAAAGCAGCTTATATCCTTCGCCCGCGTAATACTTGCCGACCCGCGCATATTCGTGCTGGACGAGGCCACAAGCAGCATAGATACCGAAACCGAGCAGCTTATTCAGGACGCAATAACAACCGTTTTGAATAACCGCACAAGCTTCATTGTTGCGCACAGGCTTTCCACCATACGCAATGCGGACAGGATACTGGTTATACGCGGCGGCGAGATAACCGAGCAAGGCAGCCACAGCGAGCTTATAGCCAAGCACGGCTACTATTACGACCTGTACACAACGCAGTTCAGCGAGGAAGCATCGGACGCGATATTGAGCGAATGATAAAAATGCAGGAGGAATGGCATATGTCATCCCTCCTTTTTTAATGCGGCTGCATAGCCCCGTTCGTTGGTGGAATCGCAGAGGATATAGCCATATAGGCGCTTATGCGCTTCCGTTTGGCGTTGTTTCACCCCCCCGCCGCTGCACCGAAAAGGGCGGGAGGTCTCCCCCGCCTTGACTTTCGGACAATTTCACGGTATAATTTCTTTTCAAATTTTAAGCTGAGGTAGTATTGTGGAAAAGGTGCGCAGCATAGGCTATGATAGGATATTAAGGCTGCCTGCCGGCAAGCATGGGTGCAAGAATGGCTAATTTTACGCAAAAAGCAATCAAGGAAACCTTCATCTCCCTTTTGGAGGAGCGTCCGCTTTCCGATATTACGGTAAAGAATATTGTAGAAACGTGCGGCATCAACCGCAATTCTTTTTACTATCACTATCAGGACATACCCGCCCTAATCGAGGAAATAGTCAAGGAGCAAGCGGAAGCGATTATTCTGAAGTATCCCTCCGTCAGCTCCATTGTTGAATGCTTCGATGCGCTGATAGAATTTGCCTCCGAGCGGAAGCGGGTGATTATGCATATATATCGCTTCATGAACCAAGAGGTATTTGAACGCAACCTTATGGGGGTAAGCGAATACTTTGTGCGCAGCTATATTGACACGGCTTTGGCTAAAGAAAATATATCCGCCGAGGATGAGCAAGCCATTATCAACTATTATAAATGCGTAGTCTTCGGCTTGATCATCGACTGGCTGAATAACGGAATGACCGAGGCATACGCAAAATCCATACGGCGGATTTTCATTTTGAAAAAGGATTTGGCGGTAGAAATAGCGCAGATGCTTCAAAATCAAGTGTAACCGCGGTTCACTTTTTAGGCACGGGATAGCCCGTGCCTATTTTTTGTGCAGTTGCAGCCCCTTTATCCGGATTTCAGTCATTTTTTAATGCGTGTACGGATTTCATACATTGCCGGCCCGATTGACCGTGTTCAATCGGCCTTTTGTGAAGTAAGCTAAGCAAAAGGAGGTTTAAAGGATGAAACTGCGTTCCGTTATCCCGATGAAAATTGCAAAATACGGATATATTATCGTTTCCGTAGTTTTCTGCATCGTCGGCATTGCTATGCTTATGCTGCCTGCGCCGTCCGCAAGGGCAATCGGTATATTCTGCGGTATTGCCATGCTGGTATTCGGCGCAATCAAGCTTGTGGGCTATTATTCAAAGGATTTGTTCAGGCTTGCATTTCAATATGATTTCCAATTCGGAATACTTTTGATTATACTCGGGCTTATAACCCTGTTCAGGCCGGGGAATATCATGGATTTCATCAGCATTTCGCTTGGTGAATGCATGATTGCCGACAGCCTGTTCAAAGCGAAAATCACGTTTGAAGCTAAGCAGTTTGGCATACGCGAATGGTGGTTGACGCTGATTCTTGCTATTTTGACCGGTCTTTCGGGCTTGCTGCTTGCATCCCGCCCATGGGAGGCAATTCCGGCAATTATGAAGCTTCTTGGTGTTTCGCTGCTGTCAGAGGGCATATTGAATTTCAGTGTGGCAATATGCTTGGTGAAAATTGTGAACAATCAGAAGCCCGATTTGATTGATATTGATTATAACGAAGTAGAGGTGAAATTGTAATATGCGTTTTTCAAAGGCGGTGGTGAAATACCGCATCCCTATTTTAATTTTGACGGTGCTTTTGATTATCCCATCCGTGCTCGGCATGGCGGCAACGCGCGTAAACTACGATATGCTGACGTATCTTCCGGAGGATATGGAAACTGTCATTGGCCAAAATGAGCTATTGGCGGATTTTAACAAGGGTGCGTTTACGTTCCTTATTTTTGAGGATATGCCAAGGCAGGATGTAGCTGCGCTCAAGCAAAGGGTTGAAGATGTAGAGCATGTGGATACTGTACTGTGGTATGATTCCGTGTTCGATCTTTCCGTTCCGATGGAGCTGCTGCCGAATAGTGTTTACAGCGAATTCAATACCGACCATTCCACAATGATGGCGGTTTTCTTCGACAGCGGAACATCCGATGATGTGACCATGGATGCGGTAAAGGAGATTCGCCGTATTTGCGGAAAGCAATGCTTTGTATCCGGCATGACGGCGCTCGTTGTGGACTTAAAGGAGCTGTGCGAGCAGGAAGAGCCGACCTATGTGGCGCTTGCGGTAATTTTTGCGAGTGTTTCAATGCTGCTGTTCCTTGACGGCTGGCTGATTCCGTTCGTGTTTTTGGCTTCCATCGGCGCCATGATACTCCTAAATCTCGGCACGAACTATTTCCTTGGCGAGATTTCCTACATAACCAAGGCTCTTTCCGCCGTTTTGCAGCTTGCCGTAACAATGGACTATTCCATATTCCTTTGGCATAGCTACAACGAGCAGAGGGAGAAATATTCCGACCATTACGAAGCCATGGCAGTTGCCATAAGGGAGACGCTGACCAGCGTTGTCGGCAGCTCCGTAACAACAATGGCGGGCTTCATTGCGCTGTGCTTCATGAGCTTTACGCTTGGGCGCGATTTAGGCATTGTAATGGCAAAGGGCGTTCTGCTCGGCGTTCTCGGCTGCGTAACGGTGCTGCCCTCCCTGATTCTTGTGCTTGACAAGCCCTTGCAAAAGACAAAGCACCGTTCCATTATCCCGCAGATGGGCAAATTTGCAAAAGGCGTAATCGGGATTTTCCCCGTTTTCCTTATAATTTTTGCGCTTTTAATCGCGCCTGCGTATTATGGCTATAACCGCGCAAACGATGAAGTTTATTACGATATGGGCAAATGCCTGCCGGAGGAAATGAACTTCGTAATCGCAAACTCCAAGCTCCGGGATGATTTTAACATCGCCTCAACGCACATGGTGCTTGTGGACGCCAAGCTTCCCGCCCAAACGGTAAAGAGCATGATACACGAAATGGAGCAGGTTGACGGCACAAAATACATTCTCGGCGCGGAATCGGTCATCGGTTCCCGCATACCGCAGGAAATTCTGCCGGACACGGTAAGATCCGTTACGGAAAGCGAGCGCTGGGAGCTGCTGCTGATCAATTCCAGCTATCCGCCGGCAAGCGATGCCGTAAACAGCCAGATAACACGGCTGAACGATATTTTGAAAAAATACGACGGCAGCGGAATGGTTATCGGCGAAGCGCCCTGCCTTAAGGATATGATTGATACGACCGATCATGACTTTGCGGTTGTTACGGCGGTATCCGTTGTGGCGATTTTCCTAATAATTCTTATTGTGGAAAAGAGTCTTACGCTGCCCATTATACTAATTGCAGTCATCGAGCTTGGCATATTTATCAACCTCGGCCTTCAGCATTATCTTGGCCGCAGCATGGCCTTCATAACGCCGATTTGCATCAGCACTATTCAGCTCGGCGCAACGGTAGACTACGCCATTTTGATGACAACCCGATATAAAGCGGAGCGCATCGGGGGAAGCGACAAGCGTACAGCCGTATGGAAGGCATTGTACACGTCCATACCGTCCATCATCGTCTCCGGCATGGGTATGTTCGCCGCAACCTTCGGCGTAGCGATGTATTCAAATATTGAAATCGTCAGCTCCATGTGCCTGCTTATGGCGCGCGGATCGGTTATAAGCATGCTGCTTGTCATATTTATACTGCCGGCCATGTTTATGCTGCTGGATAGGGTTATTTGCAAAACAACGCTCGGCATGACAACAATTAACTCAGGAAAGAAAACTATGGAGGTACTCTGTAATGAATAAGCTTTCAACAAGGATTAAGGCAATCTGCTTATGCGCAGCAATTATGCTTACCGGCACGGGTGCAGCGTATGCCATAACGTTGGATAATACCGAAGCATCTGCAAAAGCAGTTACCGCAGCACCGGAAACCGACGAAGCCAAAGAGGTATCCAAGGACGAAACGGTATACGTCCTTGCAGGAGCCGACGGTTCGGTACATAAGGTTATTGTAAGCGATTGGATAAAAAACGGCTTGAACGAAAACAGCATTGCCGATAAATCGGGTCTTTCGGATATTGAAAGCGTTAATGGCGATGCGGCTTATACCATGAACGGCAATAATATGACCGTTTGGGATGCGGCGGGCAATGATATTTACTATCAGGGCAGTATTGATAAGGAATTGCCGGTAACGCTGTCCGTATCCTATAAGCTTGACGGCAAGCCGATTTCATCGGATGAAATCGCCGGAAAAAGCGGCAGGGTGACAATTCGCTTTGACTACGAAAACCTCCGCTACGAAACGGTTAGCATTGACGGCAAGGATGAGAAAATATATGTTCCATTCGGTATGCTGACAGGAATGCTTCTGGATAACGATGCGTTCCGCAATGTGGAGGTATCAAACGGCAAGCTGCTCAATGACGGCGACCGCACGGCGGTAATAGGCATTGCTTTCCCGGGTTTACAGGAAAATCTCGGCATCGACAAGGATAAAGTAGAGCTTCCCGACTATGTTGAGATTACAGCCGATGTCACAAATTTTGAGCTCGGTATGACCGTTACAATCGCAACCAACGAGATTTTCAACGAATTAGATGCGAAAAATGCAGATTCCGCGGATGGCTTGACTTCATCATTGAATGAATTGACAGACGGAATGCAGAAGCTGCTCGACGGCTCCTCCGCCCTCTACGACGGGCTTTGCACATTGCTTGACAAGTCAAAGGAGCTGGTACGCGGAATTGAAAAGCTTGCCGACGGTGCAAAGGCGCTGAAGGAAGGCACAGTATCGCTTGATAGCGGCGCGGCGCAGCTTCAGGCGGGCGCGGGAGAGCTTTCCGTGGGGCTTGCCACCCTTGCATCCAATAATTCCTCTCTTAACGGCGGCGCAAGGCAGGTATTCGATACGCTCCTTTCCACCGCCACGGCTCAGCTCAACGCCGCCGGTATTTCCGTCCCGACGCTTACCATTGAGAACTATGCCGAGGTGCTCAACGGCGTGATAGCATCGCTTGACAAAACGGCGGTTTACAATCAGGCATTGGAAAAAGTCTCCGCAGAAGTAGAAAAAAACCGCCCTCTCATTGAGCAAAAGGTAACGGAGGCCGTGCGGGAGCAGGTTGAAGCGCAGGTCACGGCCGCTGCAAAAGAACAGGTTGCTTCCGGTGTTACGGCTACCGTAAAGGAGCAGGTATATGCGCAGGTTATTGAAGCGGTTACCGGAATGAGCAAGGCCGATTATGATGCCGCCGTTGCAGCCGGTAGCATTTCAGAAGAACAGCAAAGCGCGGTTGCGGCTGCTGTTGAAGAGCAGATGAAAGCAGAGCAGGTGCAGGACTTGATTGAAACAGAAATAGCCGCCCAAATGGACAGCGCCGAGATAAAAGCAATGATTGCCGCCAATACGGAGGCGCAAATGCAGTCCGAAGCCGTGAAGCAGACAATAGCGGAGAATGTGGAGCTGCAAATGAACAAGGCAATTTCCGATAATATGGCATCGGATGCCGTGCAGTCGCAGCTTTCCGCCGCATCCGAAGGAGCGCGTTCTATTATCTCCCTAAAGTCCTCGCTCGATAGCTACAATGCCTTCTATATTGGACTTTTAACCTATACGGACGGTGTTGCGGCGGCGGCAAACGGAGCGGCCACACTTTTCTCCGGTGCGTCCGAGCTCAAGGGAGGCACCGCACAGCTGAAAGAAGGGGCATCCTCACTCTATGCCGGAATTCTACAGCTTAAAAACGGCGCGCCCGCTTTGATGGATGGCGTAACAAAGCTCAAAAACGGCGCCATGCAGCTTTCCGATGGTCTCAAGCAGTTTGATGAGGAAGGCATTCAGAAAATCGTCGACTTGGTTGACGGGGATCTTGAAGGCATGCTCGCCCGCGTCAGAGCAACAGTTGACGTATCCAAGAATTACCGAAACTTCTCCGGCATCAGCGATAGCATGGACGGCCGTGTGAAATTCATCTATCGCACAGATGAAATCAAAGCAAGCTAAGCGCAAACGGCATTTTGCGTTAGCGGTAAGCCGCCTTTGGCATTAAATAGAAATGCTCAGGCAAGGGTTCAAAATTACAGCGGCAATGCGGGACATCTGCGTTGCCGCTGTTATGCGCAAGAGGGAAAATATTACGCCGAGGTTGACATCGCCTATCAGAAAATGCACGCAAACCATATCAGGGATCATTTGGACGAGCCGTATTGCATAGAAAGCCGGGAGTTCCTA
>CABSAH010000076.1 GCA_902475645.1 uncultured Christensenellaceae bacterium
GCTTGTTATACTGGGCAAGGCGGAGCTTGAAAAGATCCGCGAGCAGGTTCAGAATATAGAATAACATCAGGAGCGATACTATGAAAAACAAGGGTGAACTGTTCGTAATTTCAGGGCCGTCCGGCGTGGGCAAGGGCGTTATATGCAAGGCGCTTTTGCTTGCGGATGATAAAATACGCTTTTCCGTATCCGCAACCACGCGCGCACCGCGCCCGGGGGAGGAGCATGGCGTAAGCTATTTCTTCGTTACGCGCGAGGAATTTGAAGGCATGATTCAGCGCAACGAGCTGCTTGAATACATGGATGTGTTTGGAATGAACTATTACGGCACGCCCAAGGCGTATATAGAAAAGCTAACGTCCGAAGGCATAGACGTTATATTGGATATAGACGTTAACGGCGCAAAGAACGTTAAAAAGCAAAGGCCGGAGGCCGTGAGCATATTCATATTGCCGCCATCCATGCATGCGCTGCACAGCCGCCTGGTTGGGCGCGGCACGGAAACGCCGGAGGCGGTTGCAAAGCGCTTCGGCAAGGCAAAGGAGGAAATATCCCACGCGGGCGAATATGACTATATAGTCGTGAACGATTCGCTGGATACCGCCATTGCGGATGTTGCAAGCATAATAAGGGCCGAAAGGCTTAAAGCTTCAAGGAACGATACGGTTGAAGAATTATTGAAGGAGGAATAAGCACCATGATGAACAAACCGTCTATCATAGACCTTCAGAAAAAGGTTAAATGCCGCTATATGCTGGTTTCAATAGTGGCAAAGCGCGCGCGCCAGCTTGTTGGCCAGGATGAGCTGCTAAACAATCAAAAGGCCGTTTCCTATGCCGTAAACGAGCTGTATAACGACGAGCTTGAAATAACCTATCCCGAAGAACAGTAAATTTAGCCGTAAAAAGCGCCTGTATCCGCAGGCGCTTTTGTCGTATCCGTGCTATATTTTAACGGTCCTTACCGCACGGATTATGTTTTCCACGGTGGCCTCCATGTCGGTCTTTGCGCGCAGCCGAATAAACCTTCGCTCCATGGCAACGCGGTTTATGCTGAATATTGCGGTAATGCCCAAATCGTATGCGCTTTCTATGCCGTCCGCAATATCGCCTACAACGGCAATGGCGGGTACGCCGCATTTTGCTGCGCGCCGCGCAACGCCAATAACGGTTTTTCCGCGCATGCTCTGCGGGTCTATGCGCCCCTCGCCCGTAAGCACAAGGTCTGCCCCGTTGAGTATGGATTCAAAATTTATAATGTCCAGCAGCCCGTCTATGCCCATTTGCAGCGTGCCGTTGAAAAAGGCCATCATGCCAAAGCCCATTCCGCCCGCCGCGCCCGATGAGGGCATTGCCGCAAGCTCCGCCCTGCCGGATATATCGGCAAGATGGGCAAGCCCCGCATCCAGCCGCGCTATCATGGCCGCGTTTGCGCCCTTTTGCGGGCCGAATACATTCGCCGCACCCGTTTCGCCAAGCAAGGGATTATCAACATCGCACATTGCGGCTATGCTAACGCCGTCAAGCGCCGCATCAATGCCGCTGTAATCTATGCTTGCTATATCCTTAAGCGTTCTGCCGACGGGTACAAAGCCTTTGCCCGCTTTATCATAAAACCTCACGCCCGCCGCGGCAGCCGCGCCGCAGCCACCGTCATTCGTTGCGCTGCCGCCAAGCCCTATTACTATGCGCCTTGCGCCGGAACGGGCGGCGTCGCATATCATTTCGCCAACGCCGTATGTTGTGGCGGCTTCGGGGTTCTTTTTGCCGTATACAAGCGGAAGCCCCGCGCAGGCGGACATTTCTATTATCGCCGTGCCGTTTGCCGCCATGCCGTAGGAGCAGCTGAGCTTTTCAAAACGCGGCCCTGTTACGGTAACGGCTTTTCGCCTGCCGCCGAGTGCGGATAGAAACGCATCGACCGTGCCCTCTCCGCCGTCGGCCACGGGGATGGATACCACGCTTGCGCCGTTATCTATTTTTTCTATTGCGCGCTGCATAATTTCGCATATCTCGCGCGATGTCATGGTCCCCTTGAAGGAATCCGGCACCAGAACGTATTTGGACATAAATAAATCGCTTTTAAATCTATTTATATTATATCAAAACTCCCAAAGCTATTTATATTATACCAAAACGCGGCTATACATACAAATACGCTTCCGCTTGAATGAAAAATGTCAATTCATGTATGGACAATATGAGCGCAACGTGGTAACATATCTGCCGTAATAAAAATTAGGGCAGAGTAGGCTATCGCGCGTTAACCCCTTGAAAAAGGGTAGCAGTGCCGGCGGAACGGGGAGTTGTCCGCCGGACGAAAAACCGTAAAAGGTTTGCGGTGCGGCAGCCGAATCCCGCTGCTGCATATTGGAAAAAACCTGCTTCCTCTATGCGGTGATGTACGCTTAAAAAGAGGAGGTATTTTTTATGCAGGAAAAAAGCTTGACCAATCATCAAAAGATTGTGCGCCTTGTGGTATGCGCAATGCTTACGGCGCTCGGCGTGGTGCTGGGCGGGCTGCTCAGCATACCCGCCATGCCGTTTGGCTCGTATACGCTCAAGATAGGCTTCGGCGTGCTTCCGGTTATAATTGCGGGCGTGCTTTACGGGCCGGGCTACGGCGCAATAGTCGGCGCGCTGTGCGATTTGCTGCAGGCGCTTATTTTCCCCAAGGGAGCCTATATGCCGTGGTTCACCGTTGTAGGCGCGCTGTTCGGCCTTATTCCGGGGCTGTTTTTCATCAAAAAGCAGGCGCCCACGTTCCTGCGCATATTGCTTGCGGTGGCAGTGGGTCAGGTTGTGGGCAGCGTAATATGCAACACGCTGCTTATGGTTTGGCTGTACGGCTCGCCGTGGCAGATAGTATATGCGCGCATTATCAATCAGGCAGTTATGATACCCGTGTATTCCGCGCTTGTGTACCTTTGCATGAGGGTGATAGTTAAAACAAAGATAGGCGGCGCATTGGTTTAACACGGGCAAAATATGGCTATACTCTGTATACAAAATATACGGAGGTATGGTATTATGATAATGCAAACAAAAAGCGCGCTGGATGAGGAGATTGCATCGGCATTACATAAATGGCGCATGGCTGCCGCGTATTACGAAAGCGCAAAGGATGCCGACCTTATGGAATACGCCATATATGAGCTGGAGGCGGCAAAGCGCCGCTACACATATCTTCTCAGGCTAAAACGCAGCGGCGCTTGACCGGGGCAGTCCCCGGGGAAAGGGGAAATATGACAACCGTATTGGCATTGCTGTTGGGCTTCGGCATACTGTGGCTTGCATGCAAGCTGCTTAAAATATCGCTGAAGGTATTTTGGAAGCTGTTCGTAAACGCGCTGATAGGCGCTGCTATATTGCTTGTAATCAATTTCTTCGGCGCGGCGATAGGCATCAGCATCACTATATCGTTCCTTTCGGCGTTCATAGTTGGTATACTGGGCGTGCCGGGCGTTATAATACTGCTGCTGATGCAGCTGCTCTGAATAAGGCAAAATAATAAGGAGGCGGGCGTGAAGCCTGTCTCCTTTTTGCATAATTACGGCGTTGCGAAGGATACCGCGTCCGGCGTATCGGTAGGCTCCGGCGGGGGAGAATAGTCGCTTATGCGCAGCGTGTCGCCGCTGAGTATGGCCTGCCTATCGTCAAGGGCAAAGTATGCCCCTCCGCCCACGCTTACGTGCAGCGCAGTATCGGATAGATATTCGCTTGCGTATGATGTCCATCCGTAATCGTCATGCGCTATGCTGCCGCTTAGCTTTTCTGCCGATGAATCGGCGGTACGGACGGCGAAGCGGACGTATCCCGAATCCATATCGAAATATCCGCTCAGTATATCGCCGTTATCGTATGTAAATTCAAAATTATAGCCGCCCTCCGCCGCGTTCATTGTGCCGCTGCCGGATTCGGAGCCGCTTATGGTTGCGGAGTATATGCCGCTTTGGGTGTAAGTAAGGCGGCCTACGCTTTGCGAAAGGATTGAAAGCGCGCGGCTGTGCGCCGAACACATTATGGCCATTTCAAGCGCTTCGCCGGTTTCTATGCTGCTAAGCATGCCTGATATTGTCATAAGCGCCGCATCGGTCGCGGCGGAGTATTCGTTATAGAATGTCCAAAGCGGATTAAGCTCAAACGGCGTAAGCTCCGCAGAAGGCTCCGCGGACGGGGACGGCGTTGCAGCCGCGGACTGCGTAGGCTGCGGACTTTGCGTAACGTTTGATTCTGGCGACGGCGAGGGCGATATGCCGCCGGACTTGGTGCAGGCGCAAAAAACAGCCGCAATTATCAATGCGGCCGAAAACACTGCGTATGCCTTTAATCTATACTTGCTGCGCATTATTTCTCCTTTGTGCCTTTGCCGTTCTGCAAGGAGTCAAGCATTGAATCAATATCGAATTCGCCGCTTTCCGCCATGCTTATATATTGGCTTATGCCGCGATATATGCCGAATGCACAGGCGTATTGATACGATGCGCGGTTTAGGCGAACATCGTCCGCCTCGTTTGAAAGGCAGCCCATTTCAATCGCAATAACGGGGGATTCCGAAAAATTAAAGCCCGTCTGGTCGCTAAGACTGACTATGCCGAGCGGCTCAGCTCCCGTTACGGCACAGAATTCCTTTATAACCGCCGTAGCAAGCGCAAGGCTTTTGATGTATATACCATCGTCGGCTGGTAACATGCTCCCGTCCGTACCGTGGGCTGTTGTGCTGCGGACGGTATTCTTGGGCTTGGCGGAGGAAAGCGCGTTGCTGAACAGCATATCTGCCGACGGTATAAGCACCGTGCAGCCGGATGTATTCTCATCCTGCGCGTTTTCGCAATGCAGCCTTATCCAGAAATCGACCTCGGCCTCGTTCATTATTTCGGCGCGTTCGCTGTTGCTTATTAAAACGTCCGCCTCCGTGCGGCTCATTATAACCTTTGCACCGCGGGCGCGAAGTATCTCCGCAAGCTTGTTTGCAATTATAAGGTTTATGGTATGCTCGCTTGTCCCGCTCCTTATGCCGACGGCGCCTGCGGATTGCTTTACCTTTGTAAGGAGCGAATCGGGAGCTATCGGCTCCAATTCATCATCTGCACGGAGCTGATGCCCGGGGTCTATGCCTATGGTTACGCCGCTGAGGTCATCGGCAATAAACTCATCGCCGTTAATAGCCTTTTTTATATCAAAGCGTATGCCCTTGCCGTATGCTGTGCCTTCGGATGATGAAAGCGCGTCCTTGAGCTTTGATGCCATTTCCGCGCCGATGCCGCTGAAATAGGCATTGTCGGCATGGCCGTAGTAATCCATGCCTAAGCCGGGGCTGTGTTCAGATTCGTTTTCCGCATCGGGAACGGAGGTAGCCGTGTCGTTATTGCTGCCATTCGGCGCGGCAAGGCATACTGCGCCCGTAAACATAAGCGCAAGCGATAGCCCCGCGGCAACAAGCTGCCTTGTAATTCGGCCAAGCATAAACGGCACTGCACCCCCTTTCCGCAAACATCAACATTGTTTATATATGAATTTTACCATTTTGTCGGCATTTTGCAATATTTTTGTAATGCCCCAAATGTTAATTTTGTATGTCCACGCGCGTGAAGGCAAGCTTATCGGCTATAACCTCCATTTTTACCGTGTCGCCTATCGTTATTCTGCCAGATAGTATCTCCTCGCTCAGCGCGTCCTCAACCTGCTGCTGTATGGCGCGGCGCAGCGGGCGCGCGCCGTATTCGGGGTCGAACCCTTCGCGGCTTATAAGCCGTGCAGCGTCGTCGGTAACGATCAGCTCAATCCTGCGCTCCTTAAGCCGCTTCGCAACGCTTTTCAGCATCAGCTTTGCTATGGCAAGCGTCTGTTCCTTTTCAAGCGGGTTGAAAAGCACTATTTCATCAACCCTGTTCAAAAACTCGGGCTTGAACGTGCGCTTCAGCTCGTTCGTCATGGTCTCGCGCGTGCGCTCCGCCTGCATGGCGTTCCTGTCCGCACCAAAGCCCAAAACGCTTGCCTTTGCCGCGCTCTGCGCGCCGGCGTTGCTGGTCATTATTATAACGGTGTTGCGGAAGTCCACGCTCCTGCCGCCGGAATCGGTCAGCCGTCCGTCCTCCAGCACCTGAAGCAATAGATTGAAAACGTCCGTATGCGCCTTTTCTATTTCATCAAAAAGAATAACGCAGTACAGCTTGCGCCTTACGCGCTCGGTAAGCTGACCGCCCTCGTCGTAGCCAACGTAGCCCGGCGGGGAGCCGATAAGCTTGCTTACGCTGTGCGGCTCCATATATTCGCTCATATCCAGCCGTATCATGGCGGATTCGTCGCTGAACAGCGCGGAGGACAGCGCGCGGGCAAGCTCCGTTTTACCAACGCCCGTAGGCCCTAAAAATATAAATGAGCCTATCGGGCGGGAGGGGTCCTTCAAGCCCGCCCTTGCGCGGCGTATTGCGCGGGAAACGGCGCTTACAGCCTCGTCCTGGCCTATTATGCGCTCGTGCAGGCGCTGTTCAAGGTGCAGCAGCTTGTC
This sequence comes from uncultured Christensenellaceae bacterium, assembly GCA_902475645.1. Lineage (GTDB taxonomy): Bacteria > Bacillota > Clostridia > Christensenellales > CAG-138 > Phil1. Next base: position 6,511 of record CABSAH010000076.1, read on the forward strand.
CGTTTCGCTTTGGCTAAGCTCGCTTACGGGTATGCCTGTCCATGCGTTCACAACCTCCGCAATATCCTCCGCCGTAACGGTGCAGCGGTTGCCCTCGCGCTCCTTTTCCCAGTCCGCCTTTATCGATTCCATGCTTGCGCGGAGCGCCATCTCCTCATCGCGCACGGCGGCGGCGGTTTCGTAATCCTGCCTGCTTACGGCCTCCTCCTTTTGCTTCAGCAGCGTTTCAAGCTTTACCCGCAGCTTTTTCATGTCCGGCGGGGCATTGTATACCCTTAGCCTTACGCGGCTTGCGGCCTCGTCCATCAAATCTATTGCCTTGTCGGGCAGAAATCTGTCGGATATATAGCGCCAGCTAAGCTCAACCGCCGTATGCACCGCTTCATCCGTTATATGCGCCTTGTGGTGCGCCTCGTAGCGCTCCCTAAGCCCCAATAGTATCTCCTCGGCTTCCTCCTTTGAGGGTTCGCCCACGGTAACGGGCTGGAACCGCCGCGCAAGCGCCGCGTCCTTTTCTATGTGCTTGCGGTATTCGCTCAGGCTCGTTGCGCCTATTATCTGTATCTCCCCGCGGGCAAGGGCGGGCTTTAGTATGTTTGCCGCGTCCACGCTGCCCTCGCTTGCGCCCGCGCCGACTATCGTATGCAGCTCGTCAATAAACAGTATTGTGTGCGCGTCCGCCCTAAGCTCCGCTATGGCGTTGTTTATGCGTTCCTCAAATTCGCCGCGGTATTTCGTGCCGGCTATCATGCTGGCAAGGTCAAGCGTAACTATGCGCCTGTCCCGCAGAAGCTCCGGTATTTTGCCGGATGCTATCTTCTGCGCAAGGCCCTCTATTATTGCGCTTTTGCCCACGCCCGGGTCGCCTATAAGCACGGGGTTGTTCTTGGTGCGGCGGGATAAAATCTGTATAACGCGCTCTATCTCCTTTTCGCGCCCTATAAGCGGGTCAAGCTCACCGTCCCGCGCAAGGCCGGTAAGGTCGCGCCCGTATTGATCAAGCACCGGCGTGCCGCTGCCCTCGCTCGTTACGCCCGCACCCTGCGCGCCCTGCTCGCTTTGGCCGGAGAGGAACGCCCTAAGCGTTGCAATATCCGCGCCAAGATCCTCTATTATCCTTACGGCTACGGAATCGCGTTCCCTTAATATTGCAAGCAGTATATGCTCGGTTGAAATATAGTTTGCCTTCATTGCCTTTGCTTCGTATAGGCTAAGCTCAAGTATCTTTTTTGTGCGCGGGGTATAGCCAAAGCTGTCCGTAAAATGATAATCACCGTGGCCCACAAGCTGCTCGCTCCGTTCAAGCACGCCGTCGGCGGTGATGCTGAATGCCGCAAGCGCGTGCGCCGCCGCTCCTTCGCCTTCGTTTATAAGCCCAAGCAAAAGATGCTCGCTGCCGACGTAATTGTGTCCCATGCTGCGCGCAGCCTCCTGCGCCAATGCCAGCGCCTTTTTTGCGCCCTCGCTGCATCTATCCGAAAAAGCCATTATATCAGCTCCTTTTTGCCTTAAATATGCCGGATGGTATTCCGACCCAAGCTTATTTTAGACTAAAACGGCAGCTGTATCAATCATATAATATTAAATTGTGGTGAAAGTTGTATGTCTGTGGTATTATTTATATGCGCGCTTTTGTCCGTGCGCGCGTATATAACATATTGTGTAGGTAAGGGGGATGCATCGGCGTCCGCCTATACTACGAAACGGAAGTGAAACCATGATATATTTAGACAACAGCGCAACAACGCGCACGCTGGACATAGC
>CABSAH010000077.1 GCA_902475645.1 uncultured Christensenellaceae bacterium
TGTTATGGGACGCCATAAGCGCGTTTTTAAGCACAATTTGGTCTATCTTATCCGCATAAAGCTGCTGCGTGGCAAACATATCAACATAGCCGTAGCCAAGCGCCGTTCCCTTGCGCGGGAAAAGCGCGGTTATTACGAACGGGTATTCGCCGTGGGCATAGTAGCCTTCCGGCTTAACAATGCGGCTGTCCTCCAGCATCCTGTGCCCGGCAAGGCGCGCCATATGCACGCGGAAGCGCCCCGTTTCATTATCGTATTCCCTTTCCCAGCATTCAAGCATCAGTATCCGCTCGTCGCTGCCGCGGCCAAGGTGCGCGTCGCCCTGCGGCAATATGGCTGTTGCGTCCGCCTTCAGCCTGCCGTAATCGTCGGGATAGCGGCTTTTGAACCATTCCTTGGGGTATGGGGCGAATTTGAACACCGCGCGCGAATCCTGAATATCGCTGCAAAGCGGGTCTACCATAATGTTGTGCGCGTCCGCATGGCGCAAAAAGGCCCCGCCCAAGCCGCCGTCCGCATGGGGGTCAAAGCCCGTTTCCTGCACCATGTAGCCGCCTATCAGCAAATCGTGCAGCAGCTTTGCGTATTCCCCCTCGTAATGGCAGCGGCGGTGGTTTTCGCCCAATATCTGCGTAAGCGCCCGCGCCGCGCGCTCGTTGGCGGGGTCGTCCGCGGTAACTATGGCCTCCGGCAGCTGGTCCATCAGGTCGGCGCGTATGTTCTCTATTGTGGATTGCAGCACGGGCGTTACCGGGCGCGGCTCCCTGCGGTCGCTGTTTGGAACGTCGTGCCAATGCTCGCCCATATAAAGCCTTTCGCAGCGTTCAAGCCTTTGCCACTCGCCCGCATACGCCTGACGGAATTCGTCAAACAGCGCGTATATGCGCTCTATCCTTGCTTCGTCCTGTTTCATGTTTTCTTACTTCCTTTCGTTTTTTTAATTTATTGGTTCATAAAGCTTTTTACGGGCGCGGCGCCGCTTAAAGGATTATACGCGCGGCGCTTTGGCGGCTCTTTGGCGCTGCTCCTTGCCGGGCGGGACATAAGGGCGTATCTCAATGCCTCGGGCGCGTGATCCTCGCCGTCCGCCGCATCCTCGCGGTTGTTTGGGCTGTACATAAGCATGGGCAGCGTGCGTATAAGGTTTTCGCAGCAGTCAAACGCCTGCCACATGGGTGCGCCGTCCGCGCCGTCCGCCATATATGCGCGCACCCTTTGCCAGCCCGCTATGCGCGCATTGTCCGCGCTTACAAGCGGCACCCCCGCCTTTGCGAAAAGCTCCGCTATGCTTTCGCCCTCAAAGCCGTCGCCCTTTAATATTGCGCCCCGCTTCTGCCACATATCGGGGCTTGCCACGGTGTAGCTTATATCCTCGTCCCCGCTCAAATTCCGTATGCTTTCCGCCACCTGGTCCGCCCGCCGCTGACGGACGTATAATTCGCGGTAGGTATATATGCGCCCGTCGCCGTCCGCCGCATGCCACAGCACGCAGCATGGGTCGTTATAGCCCCAGTCCATGGAGCGGAACCTGCGCCACCAGCGCGGCAGCTCAAACGGGGCAACAACGTGCCTTTGCCGCGAAAATTCGCGGAAGTATTGCCCCGCCATTGCGTCCCAGTCGCCGTTAAGATGGGCGCGGCGCATATCCTCCGGCAGGCTTTCAAGCGAACGCAGATATTCGGGATTTGCGCTTAAAAGTATCTCGTTATCGTATATGCTTGCGGGTATGAAGGCGTAATCCTCCGCACGCTCGCCGTTTTCCATGCGCCTGTCTATAAACAGCCGCTTGACCCATCCATGCCCAACGTTGCCGGGGTTGCAGGTGTAATACATCCTTGGCTTAAAGTCCCTGCGCGTGGTGCGGTTGCAGGTGGTTAAAAAGCGCATCTGCTCCTCGGTAAAATGCGTGGCCTCCTCCATGCCTATAACGTCGTATTCCTGCCCCTGATATTGATAAACGTCGTTCGCCCCGTCGCAATAGCCAAGCTTTAGGCGGCTGCCGTTGGGGAAGCGGAACACCCTTTCCGTGGCGTTGTATACCGCCGCGTGGCCAAGCTCCTTCAGCAGCGGTATAACGTGGTTTTCCCTAAGCTCCGGCAATGTGCGCCTGAGCAGCAGGCAGTTAAGCCCCTTGTAGCATAGGCAAAGCAGCACAAGCTTCCTGCGCATGGCCCAGCTTTTGCCGCCGCCGCGCGCCCCGCCGTATGCCGTATGCGCCGCGGTTGAGGCGAAGAACTCCGCCTGCCGCGGGTTCGGCTTGCCGTATAGCGTCAGCTCCATTGCCGCTGCCCCGCGCCGTATGCCGCGCTTGAACCATACAGCCTGAACGCAATAAGCCCTATCAGCCTGCGCCTGTGGCGGGCGATTGTGCTGCGGTCGTAGCCCAGCGCATCCGCAATGTCCGCATCGCTCATGTTCTGTTCGTAATATTGCTTCAGTATGCCGAAAAACGGATCGGCCTCCAGTGCCCTCAGCGCGCTGTTCATCTTTTTCAGCTCGTATCTGTCCGCGCTTATGCGCTGGCGCAGCATGCTCAGCTGCACCTCGTGCACCTCCTCGGGGCTAAGGCGCATACCCGGGCTTATAAGGCTAACCATCGAGGCATCGTGCTGCCTAAGCGCCGCTATGCCCTTTTCCTTCAGCTCGCTGTATTCCCGCCGTGAATCTTCAAGCCTGCCCTTAACCATGTTAAGCTGCCTGAGCCGCTGCTCCGCGCTGTGTACGGCGGCCTTCTCCGCAAAGGATTTTCCGCGCCGCTCCGCGCGGCCCGCCGTACTGACTGCCGCCATGCCCGCAAGCATGCCGTTTTCAATGTATCTGTCCCTCTGTTCCGTCAGCATGATATCTTCTCCTTCCGTAATCAACAACCATATTTTCAGAACGTCTGTTTGCCTCGATGTGCAGCCATGATACCATCAGAACATTTGTTCCGTCAACCGCGATTTTGCGCAAAGCAAAGCACCGGTACATAAATCTGTACCGATTTTGGCAAAGCTGCACAATCCGCTTATTCATTTTCTTAATTCAATCTACCTTGGGGCATACCGAACAAAAAAGGAAAGGACAAGAAAAACAATGGCGAAGCACGGAGGGAGTAAAAATAAACTTGCAGATCTTTGTTTGTTTCAACCCCTCAGTTAAACGGACTCCCTCAGTCAAACCTTCGGTTTGCCACGCTTCAACCCCTCAGTCGCCATGCGGCGACAGCTCCCCGTCCGGGGAGCCTTTTGTCGTTGTGCAACCACCGCACAAAAGCTGTCCCCGCGAGTTATTCCCCCTCAGTCACGGCTTACGCCGTGCCAGCTCCCCCGCAAGCGGTGGAGCCTTTTGGTTTGTGCAACCACCGCCCAAAAGCTGTCCCCGTTTACGGGGAAAGTGGCACGAAGTGCCGAAAGGGGTGTATCTCGGTTGTGGCTTTTGCGGAGCAAAAGACGGAGGGAGTTAAAACAAGCCATGCCGAAAAGGGAACGTCTTAGAGGTGGCTTTTGCGCAGCAAAAGACGGAGGGAGTAAAAATTAGCCGTGCCGAAAAGCGTGCGGCTCAATTCCGCATTCCCCGTTCCGCATTCCCCATTCCGCATTCCGCATTATAATCCCCCTCAACTCATCCCTCAGCCGCTTTTTCGCAACGCCAAAAGGGACGGATAATCCGTCCCTTTGTATTGCTTGTGTCAGATTGGGTTTAGGGCTGTGCTTAGTACATGCCGCCCATTCCGCCGGCGCCGGGTGCGGCGGCCGCGGGCTCGGGCGCGGGAATGTCGCACACGAGGCTTTCGGTGGTCAGTACCATGGCCGCTATGCTGGCCGCGTTCTGCAGCGCGCTGCGGGTGACCTTGGTGGGGTCTATTATGCCGCGGTCGGTCATCACGCCGTATTCGTCAAGCTTGGCGTCGTAGCCGTAGCCGGCCTTCTTGGAGCGCTTGATGTTTTCAACCACAACGCTGCCGTCCACGCCCGCATTGACGGCAATCTGGCGCACGGGCTCTTCAAGCGCGCGCAGCACTATGTTTATGCCGGTCTTGTAATCGCCTTCGGCCTTGGCCGCAAGCGCCTTGACGGCGGGTATAACGTTGAGCAGGGCTACGCCGCCGCCCGGGACAATACCCTCTTCAACCGCGGCACGGGTAGCGTTGAGCGCGTCCTCAATGCGCAGCTTGAATTCCTTCATCTCCACCTCTGTGGCTGCGCCGACGGCTATGACCGCCACGCCGCCCGCCAGCTTTGCAAGGCGCTCCTGAAGCTTTTCCTTGTCGTATTCGCTGGTGGTTTCCTCTATCTGGGAACGGATGGAGCTGATGCGGGCCTTGATTTCGCTGGGGTCGCCCGCGCCTTCAACTATGGTGGTGTTTTCCTTGTCCACCTTCACCTGACGGGCGGTACCGAGCTGGTCAACGGTGGTTTCCTTAAGCTCCATGCCAAGCTCTTCGCTTATTACCTGGCCGCCGGTAAGCACGGCTATATCCTGAAGCATGGCCTTACGCCTGTCGCCAAAGCCGGGAGCCTTGACCGCAACGCAGGTGAACGTGCCGCGCAGCTTGTTGACAACCAGCGTGGCAAGGGCTTCGCCCTCAACATCCTCGGCAATTATCAAAAGCTTCCTGCCCTGCTGCACAACGGCTTCCAGAACCGGCAGTATCTCCTGAATGTTGCTTATCTTCTTTTCGGTAATGAGTATGTAGGGATTGTCAAGCACGGCTTCCATTTTGTCGGTATCGGTCACCATGTAGGCGGAGGCATAGCCGCGATCGAACTGCATACCCTCAACAACGTTCAGCTCGGTCTTCATGGTCTTGGATTCCTCAATGGTTATAACGCCGTCGTTGCCGACCTTTTCCATAGCGTCGCTTATCAGCACGCCCACGGTTTCGTCGCCTGCGGAAATGCTGGCAACCTGGGTTATGGCCTGCTTATTCTCAACGGGCTTGGATATCTTCTTCAATCCCTCCACGGCCTCGTTCACGGCGGCCTCTATGCCGTGCCTTATGCCCATGGGGTTCGCGCCCGCGGCAACGTTCTTCATGCCCTCGCGCACTATGGCCTGCGCAAGCAGGGTGGCGGTGGTGGTGCCGTCGCCGGCAACGTCGTTGGTCTTGGTGGCAACCTCGCGCACAAGCTGGGCGCCCATGTTTTCAAACGGATCCTCAAGCTCTATTTCCTTGGCTATGGTCACGCCGTCGTTGGTTATGAGCGGGGCGCCGTATTTCTTTTCAAGCACCACGTTGCGGCCCTTGGGCCCAAGGGTTATTTTTACGGTATTCGCAAGCTGATTCATGCCGCCTTCAAGGGCGCGGCGGGCCTCTTCACCGTATTTAAGCTGCTTTGCCATTATTGATTTCCTCCTGATTATTCAACTATCGCAAGTATATCGCTCTGGCGGACGATTATGAATTCCTCGCCGTCAAGCTTGACCTCTGTTCCGGCGTACTTGGAGAATATTACCTTGTCGCCGGCCTTAACATACATCTTAACCTCTTTGCCGTCTACCACGCCGCCGGGGCCAACTGCTATAACCTCGCTCACAACGGGCTTTTCCTTAGCGCTGCCGGTAAGTATAATGCCGCTTTTGGTGGTTTCCTCCACCTCTGCGCTTTTCAGCACGACCCTGTCGGCCAAGGGATTGAGTTTCATTGTTCAATGCCTCCTTATGTTATATCGATTGATTACGGTTTATTTGTTAGCACTCTGTTGTGTTGAGTGCTAATCCACATTGGGTATAATACCCCAATGCCGCCGCCAATTCAAGGGCAATATTCATATTTCACAATTCCTTTCCATTTTTGCGAAAATGCCGCTTAAATGTTCGCATAAGTGATGTACCATCGGTTGATAAGAGCACACAAGCCCTAAAGGTTTGCTTTGGGGCACTCCTGCGTTCTCGTCGCTTGAATTACCTCCGGTAGTACTGCGCTCCTCGGCCTTGGATTACCCTCAAAGCAATTCCTTTAGGGTCTTTGAGTTTTAGAAGCCAAAGAGTATGGCAGAGCAAGGAGGACGAATGCAGGAATACTGGATGTATTTCCAGTGAGGACGACACAGCTATGCCGTGCTATTTGGCTCCTAAAACCTTGTGTGTCCTTGTCAACCGATGGTATAGGTCTTTCAAATGAGGACGACGCAGCTATGCCGTGCTGTTTGGCCCCTAAAACCTTGTGTGTCCTTGTCAACTGATGGTATACTATAAATAAATCCCCGAAAGGAGAAATTATTATGCACGGCTTTGACAAATGGGACGCGCGGTTTATGGAGCTGGCGCACACCATTGCGCAGTGGGCAAGCTGCTATCAGGAAAACAGAAAAATAGGCGCGGTAATAGTTAAGAACAAGCGAATACTTACAACGGGGTATAACGGCGCGCCCGCGGGCGTTAAAAGCTGCGTTGAGCGCGGCGAATGTATGCGGCGCAGGCTTAACATACCCTCCGGCACGCGGCACGAGCTTTGCTATGCAATCCATGCCGAGCAGAACGCAATTATACAGGCCGCCAAGTTAGGCGTATCGATAGAGGGTGCAACGCTTTACTGCACGCATCAGCCCTGCGTGATATGCGCAAAGATGATTGTCAATTCCGGCATAAGCCGCGTGGTATACGGCGAAGGCTACCCCGACGAATTTGCAATGCAGATGTTCGACATGGCGGGCGTAAAGATAGAGCGGTATGAGGAGGAGCGGGGTTAGCATGAAAAGCATAAAGCCGGGCCGCAGGCGCAGCCGGTATAATGCCGTTGGAGCGGTGATAGGCATAGTATTCGGCATAATATGGACAATAGCTGCCGCAAGCATGGGCGCGCCGTTCTTTTTTCCGCTGTTCGGGCTTGTGTTCATAGGCATGGGCATATACAACGCCGTGTATAATTACAGAAATGCAACAAGCGAAAACCGATACAGCGAATTTGACATTACCGATGAGAATGAAGAACCGGACCCGCTAAACGAGCGCTACGGCGCGAAAAATAGCGCGGACAGCGGCGGTGCGAATGCCGTGCACGGCGGCGGGTATTGCCCGTATTGCGGGGCAAAGGCGGAGGAAGGCTATGAATACTGCCGCAAGTGCGGCAAAAAGCTGCCCGATTGAGGGTAAAGCCAAAAAAGCTATTGCATAATTCGGGCATATGGCATATAATAAATGCGCTTCGGGGTGTGGTGAAAGTCCATACCGGCGGTGATGCGGCATATGCCGACAAGCCCGCGAACCCGCGCTTTGCTGGCCGAGCCGGTGAGATTCCGGAGCCGACGGTTACAGTCCGGATGGTAGAAGCCGTTGTTAAACGTGTTTTTTATTGAATTCCCCTTAGCATGGGGAATTTTTTTGTTTGGAGGAATCTGTTATGCGAAACAAAAGGGTGGAAAAACTGGTAAAGCTTGCGCTGCTGTGCGCAATGTCGCTTGTGCTTATGTACGTTGTGCGCTTTCCGCTGATACCCACGCTGCCGTTTTTGGAATACGATATGGCGGACGTGCCCATTTTGATAGGCGCGTTCATGTTCGGCCCGCTTGAAGGGCTTGTGCTCACGGCGGTCGTAAGCCTGCTTCAGGCGCTTACCGTGTCCGCAGGCTCCGGCTGGGTAGGCTGCGCCATGCACTTTTTCGCAACGGGCGCGTTTGCCGTGGTTGCGGGCATAATATACCGCCGCCGCCACAATATACGCGGCGCAATAGAGGGTCTGCTCATAGGCTCCGCAACCATGATAGCCGTAATGGTGCCGCTGAACTATTTCCTTACGCCAATATTCGTAAGCGGCCCGAATAAGACCTACGCCGATGCGCAGGGCGACATATGGAGCGTTATGTGGAGCTTTGTGGCGTTCAACTCCGCCAAGGCCGGCATAAACTCGCTTGTAACATTCGTGGTATATAAGCCGCTCTCCAAGCTTTTCAAAAGGGAGTTCGGCCAAAAGAATGCCGACGCGCGGCACGCGGGTGGCATAGACACCGATAAGCGCGTAAAACAATAAGAGGGATAAGCGGTATCGAAGGATAGACCATAGGGGAATGAAAAGGGACGCAGATGCGTCCTTTTTCTGTGGAGGAGATTAACTCCCTCCGGCTTTTGATAAAGCGAAAGCCACAACCGACACGCACCCTTTCGGCACGGCTTATTTTGACTCCCTCCGTCTTTTGCTCCGCAAAAGCCACCTCCCCTTTCAGGGCAGGCTTAATGTAAGAGTTTGTAAATCGCACCAAAAGGCTCCACCGCTTGCGGGGGAGCTGCTGAGCGTAAGCGAAGCTGAGGGG
>CABSAH010000078.1 GCA_902475645.1 uncultured Christensenellaceae bacterium
AAGCGTAAAACTTCTGGCCTCAGGCCACAACTATGTATTATAGCACCTTTTTTGCGCAAGCAACAGCCATTATTGGGATTTATGGCGTTTTTTATTCAAAAAGCATACATTGCGTGATATAATCGGGCTATAAACCGCTTAGGAGACAATGAATTATGATCTGCTGCACGGGCATTATTGCCGAATACAACCCCTTCCACAACGGACACCGCTTCCACATTGAGCAGACAAAGGCCAAAAACGGCGGCCGTCCGGTAATCGTTGCCATGAGCGGATGGTTCGTTCAGCGCGGCGATGCTGCGGCCTACGATCCGTATGTGCGCGCTAAATGGGCGCTTGAAAACGGCGCGGACATGGTGCTTATGCTGCCCGTTATATTCTCCATGGCGCGGGCGGAAAGGTTTGCTTTGGGCGGTGTAAGCCTGCTAAGCTCCACGGGCATGGTCGATTCGCTCTCGTTCGGTGCGGAATGCGGCGATGCCGAACGCCTTGCACGATTGGTCGATTCCGTAAAAGCCGAGTCCGAAGAATATAAGGCCGCGCTTTCATCCGCGCTGTCCTGCGGCAAAAGCTTCCCTTCCGCACGCTCCGCCGCGCTATGCGCGACGCTCGGCAAGGAAAACGCCGATTTGCTTACCCGTGCAAACAACATATTGGGCGCGGAATACATAAGCGCGATAGACAAGCTGAATGCCCCGATAACCCCAATGGCAGTAATGCGCACGGGCGCACAGCATGATTCTGTTAGGGCAAAAAACGGCAGCATGAGCGCATCGGCCATCCGCGATGCGCTTATTCGCGGCAATGTGAACATCATACGCCGCGCCGTGCCGGAAGGCGTGTTCGATGACGTTTCAGCTTTGGACATGATAAATGCGGACGTGCTTTCTCTCGCCGTAATATATGCGCTGCGCCGCCTCGATCCAAGCGAAATAGCCGCCCTGCCGGACGTTGCGGAGGGGATTGAAAACACCATATGGGCCGCCTGCCGCGAAAAGGGCAGCTTTACGGAGCTTGCAATGCTGATAAAGAGCAGGCGGTACACGCTTGCCCGCATACGCAGAATATGCATAAACGCGTTGCTTGGCATAACCGAAGCCGACTATGCCCGCCATCCGCTGCCTGAATACATACGCATACTTGGCGTCCGCCGCGAATCGCTGCCGCTGATGGGTGAAATGGCAAAGCGGGCTTCTCTGCCGCTTGTTGCCTGCTATGCGGATTACGATAAGCTTAATCAAAGCGCGAAGGCCGCCTTCGATAAGGATATATTTGCATCGGATACCGCACAGCTTAACGGAAAAGCCATAAGCGAATTCAGAAGAAAGTTTATAATAGTCTAAATACTCCCCCGCATATGCTCATACATTATGGTATGAGCAGGAAAATAGTGTTTTCATTATGCGTGCTGCTTTGCGGCGCGCTTATAGCCTTGAACGGCGAAGCGGCCGATGCGGCGCGTTGCGGCTTTTCACTGTGGCAAAACAGCGTTATGCCCGCGCTGCTGCCCTTTTTCGTATGTACTGGGCTTATGCGCAAGCTGGGGCTTATCGGCCTTGGCAGCCCCGCGGCGCTTATGGCGCTTTCATTCATATCCGGCGCACCGGGCGGGGCAAGGCTATGCGCGGGCATATACGGCGAGGGACGGGACAATACATTCATGGCGGCATCGCTCAATGCATTAAGCCCCATGTTCATAACGGGCGCGTTTTCCTCATCCATGCTGCGCTGCCCTCAAGCCGCCATACCCATTGTTTCGGCGCAGCTTGTATCAATGCTTATATTCTTTATAGCCGCCCTAAAGTGTGCGCCGACTCCTGCGCGCATTGAGCCGCACGGGGAAAAGGCAAGCATAGGCGTTCTGTTTGCAGCAAGCGTTACGGAAGCCGCCGCATCGCTAATATCGATATGCGGCATGATAGTATTCTTTTCCGTGCTTATGCGCATGGCGGAGGTAATCGGCCTGATGCGCATAATCGCATGGCCGCTGAAGCAGCTTATAGTTTTGCTCGGCGGGGACGGTCAATCGGCGGAGGTAATAATATGCGCGGCGGCGGAGGCCGCAACGGGCGCAAGCCGCATAGCCGAAGCGGGGCTGAGCCTTAGGGTCGCCACGACCATTGCGGCGTTTGCATTTTCCTTCGGCGGGCTGTGCATAATGGCGCAAAGTATGCTATTCATGCGCATAGATATAAGAAAATACATTATACGCAAGCTGGCGCAGGGTATGCTTGCCGCGCTGATTGCATATCTTCTGTTTCCGCTTTGCTGCAAGGGCGCAAAATGCGTTACCGCGGAGCCCGAATTGATGGAAACACTGGGACAAAACAGCCTTTCCGCCCTTGCAATACTCGCCTGCTCAATGGCGGCAATGGGCGCCGTAATGCTTATATGCGCCGCAAAAGCAAGGCTTGAACGGCTTAAAGGCGCGGGTATTGGGCGGGATTAGGCGGTTGCAGCCCTATATTTCCGCATAAAAATACGCGGCGCTTTTGCGCCGCGGTACGTTATCGCTTATACGAATTATTCTTCGTCGTCGAAATCATCATCGTCAAAATCTATATTCTTCTTTTTCTTGCCGAACAGCTTGCCGAAAAATCCGCCCTTTTCTTCATCTTCGTCATCATTGTATTCATCCTCTTCCTCGTCAATAACGGGGTTGGACTTCAGCTTGGCCACATAGCTGCTCTTCTTGGGCTCCTCGGCGGCTGTATTATCATTCGCCGCATTTGCCCCGCTGTTTTCGCTCTCGGCAGCAGGCTGAACGTTGACCGCGCTCCTTGCGCCCAAATCCTTTCTGTTTATGGCAACAAGCTGGCGGTATTCGTTAAGGAAGTTTTCAAGATCCTTCAGAACATCGTCCGCATAGCATTTTGCGTTTTCAAACACAAGGCCGGCGTTAGCCTCCGCCTTCTGTGCAAGCAGCTTTGCGCGGCGCTGCGCTTCCTGATATATCTCATCCTCGGATACAAGCCTTTCGTATTCGCTGCGCGCTTTTTCTATTATTTCGGCCGCCTTCTGCTTTGCATCCTCCGCCATTCTTTCGCAGTCCTCCTCAGCGCGGCCCACAATGTCCCGCGCGTGTTCGTCCGCATTGTCTATCATGGATTGCGCATCGATTATAACGCTGTTGGCCCTGCGGATATCCTCCGGTATTGTAACCTTAAGGTCGCCAAGAAGGTCCATCATCTCCTCAACGTCTATAACGCGCTTATTCGCGCCGCCTATTTTGGGGCGGGGGCTGTTTTCAACCATGTCCTCTATTTGGCCTATAATGGTAAAAATCTGCATATTCTGGATGTCGTTGCTCATTTCTTCTCCTTAACCTTTCCAAGGATGTATTCAGATATTTCATTCGGCACCAATGCGCCGATATCCGCACCGTATTTCATCAATTCGCGTACAGCGCTTGAGCTTATATGCACATGCGCCGCATCGCAAGCAAGATAAACCGTTTGCACTTCGCTTGCAAGCCGCTTATTGAAGTATTCCATGCTCGTTTCAAATTCGTAATCGGCATAGGAACGAAGCCCGCGCACTATAAAGCGTGCGCTATGCATACGCGCACATTCAACGGTAAGGCCGCCGAAGCTATCCGCCGACGCATTGCTTATCCCCTCCGCCGCTATAACGCGGTTTATAAGCATCACCCGCTCCTCCGTGCTGAACAGATAATGCTTAGCCGGATTTGGTATAACGCATACGGTAACATTATCGAATATTTCGCATGCCCGTTTAAGTATGTCAAGATGCCCGACCGTAAACGGATCGAAGCTTCCCGGGAAAACAGCGTTTTTCATCATTCTCCTCCCATCCTGTAAAAGGACAGCGCGGCGTCGCGGTATATTCGCCTATCGTAAAGCACAAGCCCGCCCGTATCCTCCGGCACTATATGCGCGTCATGCTCGGCTATTATAATGGCGCCACTGTTCAGTATGCCCGATGCGCCGATGGCTTTAAGCGCCTTTTCCATAAGCCCCGCCCTATACGGCGGATCGAGGAACACAATATCGAATCTGCTTGACGCCAATGAGCGCACGGCTCTTTCAAAATCCATGTTCATAACAACGGAATTCTGCCCGAACCCAAGCTTTTCGATGTTTGCGCGTATCACCCTTACGGCATCGCGGGACATATCGTTAAACGCCGCAAAGCTTGCCCCGCGGCTCAATGCCTCAAGCCCAAGATTGCCGGACCCCGCAAAAAGGTCAAGCACCGCTTTGCCGTAAAGCTGAAACTGTATTATGCCGAAAAGCGATTCCTTTACCCTGTCCAGCGTTGGGCGGGTATCCGTTCCCTTCGGCGCGAGTATCGGCCTTCCCTTGCAGGAGCCAGCAATTATGCGCACACAAACCTCCGATAAGGACTTATCCTTAGTATTTTAGCATTATACCACATCAAGATACAAGCATAAATCCTTATTTTATCCGGTTTTTTACAAAAAGTACGTTATTGGGGCCGCAAAAGCAAGCTTCCGCAGCCCCGTTTTTATATTATTATGCTTCTATATGCGCCCTTAGCGTTCCTCATGCACAACATTGCCGTTAACCAACGTTAGCACGCAGCGGGAGCGGAGGTCAAACGGATGCCCGCTGAACACGGCTATATCCGCATCCTTGCCGACTTCTATGGAGCCTACCCTATCCGCTATGCCCGTCATCTTGGCGGCGTTTATGGTTATTGCCTTCAGCGCGCCATCCTCGCTTGCCCCTTCGCGGACGCCGATTGCCGTACACATGGGCAGGTATTGTTCCGGTATTACGGGGTGGTCGGTCATCATGGAATATTCTATGCCCGCCTGTTCCAGCACGCCCGGCGCCTTAAAGGAAAGGTTCTTCAGCTCTATCTTGCTGCGTTCGGAAAGCAACGGCCCTACTATTATGCCTTCGCAATCCTCGCTTAGCGCCTCTTTAAGCTTATCGGTTATAAGATAGCCCTCGGTGCAATGATCAAGCGTATAGCGGACATTGAATTCGCGGCATATGCGTATGGCGGTAAGTATATCGTCCGCGCGGTGCGCATGTATCTTCAATGGCAGCTCGCGGCGTATTACCCGCGCCAGTATCTCCTTGCCAAGGTTCCTTTCGGGCATCTTTTCGGGGTCGGCCTTGCCCTTTTCAAGCTTTTCGTTGTATTCCTGCGCCTCAACCAACGCTTTGCGCATAAGGGCGGCGGTTGCCATTCTGGTGGAAGGGGTCTGGTTCTTACCGTCATATACGCGCTTGGGGTTTTCGCCAAACGCCGCCTTAACAGCAACCGGGAAGCGCAGCAGCTTATCCTCCACGCTGCCGCCGCAGGTCTTTACGGCAACGAACTGGCCGCCTATAACGTTTGCGCTGCCGGGGCCCGTTACGCAGGTTGTAATACCGCCTGCCGCGGCCTCCTCAAAGCAGCGGTCGTATGGATTTATTGCGTCTATCGCCCTTAGCTCGGGGGTTATCGGATTAGTGCATTCGTTTCCGTCGGAGCCTTCAAAGCCCATTGCATCCTCCCACATGCCTATGTGACAATGCGGGTCAACTATGCCCGGCATAACCACCATGCCCGTAACGTCGCGCACCTCGGCATCGCCGTAGGATAGATTTTCGCCCACGGCAACTATTTTGCCGTTGTCTATCGCCACGTCGCCAACAAACGCCGGGCCCGCCATTGTCATCACGTTTCCGTTTTTCAATAAGAGCATTTTTCTTTTCCTCCTTGAATTTGTTTGTTTATTCAAACAATTTGTTTACCGTTTGTTCAACCGCGTCCGTAACATCCCTCGCCATAAGCATTCGCTCATTCAGCAGCCGCATGGCCTCGTCCGCGCTTGCGCCCAATGTATATGCCCCCGCGCACGCCGCGCCAAAGGGTTCAAGGCCTTGGCTCAGCATGGCAAGCGTTATGCCGCTTAGCACATCCCCGCTGCCGCCCTTTGCAAGGCCGCTGTTCCCGTTTGTATTCAAGGCAATGCGCCCGTCGTGGCAGGCAATAACGCTTTTGTATGATTTAAGCAGCACGGTGCAGCCCCACCGCTTGGCATACGTTGCGGCAACCTCCGCCTGATTTTCCTTTATATACGCCGTTGTAAGCCCCGTAAGCCGCGCCATTTCGCCTATATGCGGCGTAAGCACGGCGTTTTCATGCAGCATATTTGCCATGTCCTCCATGCGGGATAGCGCGTTCAAGCCGTCCGCATCTATTACAATGGGCTTTTTTGCCGAAAGCGCAAGCCTTACCGCGCCTTCCACCCCGCTATCCTTACCCATGCCGGGGCCTATGCACAATGCGTTCGCTTCGGCTATATACTGCGCTGTGAAGCCGCCGTCAAGCCCGCTCCACCCGTCCGCGCCGAACGCAATGCACATACATTCGGGAAGATTGTAAAACGCCGGCCGCGCCCCGTTTGGAACAATCGCCTTCAGCGTACCCACGCCGGCACGCAGCGCTGCGGCGGCGCACATAAGCGCGGCCCCGCTCATAAGCTCGCTGCCTGCCATTATAAGCGCGCGACCGTTGTCGCCCTTGTTGGCCGTGGGCTTCCTTTCGCCTATAAGCGCCCTTATTTTTTCAAACGTGAGCCGTTCCATTGTTATTCGCCGTCCTCATCAACCGCGCAGGAAAAATCCACGTCGTCGGCACTGTCAAATATCGTTTCCAGCGCGCATTTTGCCGTATCGTAGCCGAACCCGCGCCCCATAAGCCGCCGCGCGACGCGCTGCTTGCGTTCGTGTTCTTCAAGCGCGGCGAACTGCGCATTGAACTTCTTCGCCACCGTAAGCGCATTCTCCTGCTCCGTTTCTGGCGTTACGGCTTCAAGCGCAGAATTTATAACATCCTTTGAAAGCTTATGCGCATATAGCTGCGTCCACAGCTTTTTTCGGCTTATAGGCTTTGTGGCAAGGCGGGTGGCAATAAAATCCGCCGCGTATTTTTCATCGTCAAGATATTTCAGCTCCATAAGCCTGTCTATAACCTGATTCACCTCATATTCGCCGAAGTTGAGCGAATCGAGCTTATCCTCAACCTCCCGCACGGTGCGCGCCCTATCCGAAATATAATCGAGCGCCGCATCCATAGGCGAGCCCGCAAACTTGTTTTTCTTCATAAAAAATTCCTCCGCCGCCGTATCGTGGCATTGCTGCTACCTTTAATCATAATAACGAAACGGCTTTTTAGCAATACTAAACTTGCCCGCGGATATTCGGCGCGCATAAAAAGCGCCGCTGTCCGTTGGCAAAAAACGATCTTGATTCAGGAGGAAAAAACATGACCCTTGACCAAAACGGCAATCCCCGGGCGCAGGGCGCGGGGATGGACACAAAGAACCTTGGCATAATCCAGGACCAGATGCATCACGAGGCGCTTGCGTACAAAAAATGCCGCGTATGCTCGGAATGGCTGAACGATCAAACGCTTAAGGACATAGCCAACCGCGCGGCGCAGCACCATAAGCAGCATTTTGACGCGCTGGACAATTATCTGCGCAGCCACAGCTGAAAAAGGAGGAAAAACGCATGAACAGCACATTTAATTCCCGCCCCGCAATGAACGAGCAGGAGATATTGAGCGATCTTCTTTCAAGCGAAAAGCAGCTTGTGAAGGATTACGCGGGCGACATAAGCGAAGCCTCCTGCGCAAACCTAAGAGGGCTGCTTGCAAACAACCTTGTTGAATGCTCCGCGGACCAGCTTGCCATATTCGAGCAGATGAATCAGCGCGGCTTTTACAAAACAAAGCAGGCACCCCAGAGCGACATTGCAACCGCCAAGCAGGACATGGATACGCTTAGGCAGCAAACCGGATTCTGAAATTAGGATCGGCGCCGCCCTGCGCGGCAAAATATATCCCCCGCTGCAAAAAGCACGGGGGATCATAAGACGGTTTCATTAGACAGTTTCATTCCCGGCAGTAATGTATGCCGGGAATGCTATTGTATATATTAAAGCCACATGATATAATTAAAAAAAGCAATAAGTCGGAATGATAAAGAGGGTAAGGTATAACGTGCCAACAATTCAGTTAAAGGCGATGACGCGAGAACTATGTCACGAACTGTACAA